>JAVCCU010000026.1 GCA_030765335.1 Candidatus Kaelpia aquatica
AAAGAGCAAGCGAGCTGGGTATTGCACCGGAAAGCTGTTATATTCCTCTGGGATATGTAGTTTCTAGTCACTTTGAAGGAACAGAATTATCAGATTTAGTTCTTCACGAAGATTGGATTGTTTCTAGGGATAATTATAGCTGGCTATTTGCAGAGTTAGGATATTTAACTGCTGTATTAGAGAAAAATGGATTTGATTATAGTGACTGGGGTGAGTTTAATATTATTGTTAATTCAGATGCTCGTGAAGTTAGGATAATAGATTTTGAAAATGCTCAAGTTAAAACTTCCAATGGAAATTTAGTGTTTGTAAAAGATGTCGCGTCACTTTTTACACAGATAAAAGTTTTGGTTGAAAATTTATTTGGAATTGATATTGGATTACGTAGAGAAATGATTCAAATATTTGAAACTGCTCATCTTGAAGAGATGGATAAGGAGATATAAGTTTTAATCTGTGTTTTAGCTCATCTTTAAAATAAAGCAATTATCGACCCACTTCTATTTGCCTCAATTCCGAGTATTACCCTCTATTGCCCGACACAATTTGGACACCAATTCTGGGTGTAAGGTGGTTTCAAACAGCCACAAAATAACCACAATGGCATTGCAAAAATTACCACTTAAAATCTACTGCTTATAAACCATTGCTATTCAAGCACTAGCAACGCATTAATTTAAATAATCCAGACATACACTTGACTGTGGCGAGAAGGCTCTCCCTTTAATCTTAATTAACCCTCTCAATTTGACTATTACTATATATATGGCATACTTTATAAAGAGGGGAATTGGTACAAAATATGGTAAACCTAAAGACCAAGGGGATTATTTTATTCATAATGGGGGTTGTTTTGTTTTCTTGTCCTGCTCAGGCACGACGGATAAAAAAGGATACTTTAAAATCCTCTGTTCAGAGATTATCAGTTTCTGAAGCACAGCAAGTGTTGTTGGGTAGCATAGTAACTATTCGGGATAATTTTCCACGCTTGATTGAAACTACAAGAGAGGGTCTTTTAATTTATGAAACTGAAGGGCTTGATGCTTTTGAAGAAAAAGTCTGGAGTGATATTCAGGAAGCAAATAAAACCATTAAGGATGCAATAAACAGGATAAATGCTTTAAGTGGGTATATTGGTTTTGAAGCAGATCCGTTACGTCAAATGGTTGATGAATTTTTACAAGATATTGCTCATGAGATGGAGACTGATAAAATTATGATTGGATTTGGTGGAGACTTTAGTTTTAATGTTACGTTTTCCTTAGGGTTGTCCGATTTAGAACACGCTCAATTTATTGAGGGATTAGAAGACATAGGCTATTATTTTCGTTCTCTAGAAAAAGGCTCAACTATGGATAGTACAGACTTAGAAAGCAAAGCTTTAAAAGGCCAGGAAGTACTTCAATCGCTGGGCATACATTCAGGAGCTCATTATCAAGGGCATTTAACTTTAGACGCAAAAAAGTTGGTGTTTGAAGATTTTATCCAATATTTAATTGTTGGTAGAACTGAAGCTGGAATAAATCAAGGAGGTGAATTTAGCGATCAAGATTCACAAAGACTAGAAGCGTTAATAAGAGAGAGACTAGATGTTTTTCGTCAGATACGCAGTGCATTGTTTAAAGAGTGGGCTGGTTTCTGCTTACAGAGCACAATGGTAAAACATAGGGGTGGTGTGGATGAGTTAAACTTTAAGCTTAATGCAACAATTGATTATTTGCCAAAATATTTGGAGGGAATGCGGAATGGAGGTTTAGATAACGCTGAACATGAAGAGCATTTTTTAAATATATTGCGTGTTTTTGCAAATTTAGAAAGCCCTGAATCATACCAAGCGTTTAATGATCTCAATACTTATATTGATTTAGTCAAAATGGGGATAGATTTTTCACCCCAAGATATTACGCCAGTGCTTAAAGAAAGAATTGAATATTTTAGAGGTCAAGTAGAGCAGAAAGGGCTTGATTATAAAATTGCAATTGGTGTTGAGGATGCGATTATAAATTGCGATCTAAATCAAATAGCTTTTATAGTCGATACTCTTATAGAGAATGCTATAAAATACACTCCTCAAGGTGCTGTAAGAGTAGCAGTAACTCAAGAGCATGGTGAAATCGGTGATATAGTAGGATTATCAGGAACTCCTACTTGTGATTATTTGGAAATTATCGTCGGAGATACAGGTATCGGAATACCCAAGGAAGATATTTATAAGGTTGAGCATAGAGGTTTTAGAGCTGGTAATGTTGGTGAGATAGAAGGAACAGGGGTAGGTCTTGATTTAGCATACAATATTATTGCGTCGAATTTACATGGATTTATGACTATTGTATCAGAGTTAAACGAAGGCACTTGCGTAGTTATCAGACTTCCAATAGTAAGTAGTCCGTAAGATTTTTAAGAGGCATTATGAAAAATACGCTTGTTAAGATGATTATTTTATTTATAGTGGGGACTATTTTATTTTCTTATCCTGCAGATGCGAGGAGGATAGGGACAGTAAAAATAATTAACTTAAGCCATGATTGGGCGCATAGTATGCCGCTTTACCAAGAGGCACAGAGATTAAAAGCAAAAGGTGATAAGGTTGGTTATTACATAGCGATGTTTAGACATTTACGATACGAATACATTGAAGATATGCCAACACCAATTCTTTCTTCATTTAATTATGGATATAAAGTTAGAATTAATTATTTCCAAGCAGTCTTAGGTATATTAGACAGAGCTGTTAATGAAGAAATTATAAAAAGAGATGTTCTTATCCAAAAAATTAATGAATTCGACGAGCGAGAGTGGGGTTTCGACAGAGGAGAGCGGACTACCAAGGAAGATATAGAATACGTAGACTCTCTGTTAGATGAAGTCATTATCTACCTTGAACAGATAAACAGTGCCACGAGTTATGGATATAGCATAGAGGAGGCCTGTGGATTTATGCACGCTATCATTGAATTAGATAGGCAGATGGAGCAACATATTGCTCAGGGAAATGAGGACCAGATTAAAGCTAACTCTTTTGAAAGAACAATATATGCATCAATTCTTTCTGGCGCACGGCATGAGTACTGGCTAGATAGATTTAGATTTCGGAAAAGTGCTAGCGATGAACGTCCAAGTGAGTTAATTCAATCAAATACTCCAGAGTTGGATTTTAAAGCAAGAACAAGTTTTATAGCGATTCTTCGTTTTGAACTGGGACTTGCACTTAAAGAAGGAGTTCTTGCAGGCGAAAGGATACAAAAGCTTGTAGATGAATTTAAAGCTCGTAAATTTAATGCCGGTAAAAAACTTCCGAAAATTGACAGAAGAAAGTGGACTACTCTAGATGAAATAACTTATATGAATGAGGTATTAGAAAAAGTTGTTACCTATCTTGAACAAGTAAACAATGCCATGGGTTATGGATATAGTCTCTCATGGGCACAAAACATAATAGAATTACTTGGTAATGTAAGAGATGGCGAGGCAGAAGTCCTTCCAAGCTTAGCTATAAGATACGAAGCGACGTTATCAGGAAATCTTCCTAAGCATACTTTATCAGAGTTTAGAAGTATAAAGGCTTATGACGATGTTCTTGTAGATGAATTTCTTCCTTCTGATGCAAAGCATAAGGCCAGAGGACGAGTCATTATTGGTATATCTCTTAGACTACAGAGAGCACTAAGAGAAGGTATTATTGTTGGCGATGAAATGGAAGCTCTCGTTAGAGAGTTTAAAAATAAAGAATGGAATTTCTCTGCTCATGAAGATTTATCTCCCGAAGACCCCAGAACATTTACAACACAAGAAGAGATTGATTATATAAATAAAGTTTTAGATACAGTTATAGTTTATTTAATGGAAAGATATGAAATTAATTAAATTACCAATTTTAATTTTAGCAGCAATTAGCCTGCTCTTATCCAATCCTGCAGATGCGAGGAGGATTATTACTCCTCAAGAGGGACGAGTAGCTGAAATAACTGAGGTAGTACAGTGGTATTCAGGAATGTACGACTATGTTATGTCTAATTATGAGCCAGATTCACTCCAGCATAGATTCTTTAAAGAAGTTCAAAATCCTAAGACTTGGGTTCTACATTCTGAATGGGGGCCGAGTTTAAAGTTAGATGAAATTGAGTATTGCGTAAGGATTTCTAAAATGACAATCCAAGAACTTTTAGAAGAATACAATGACCTTAATCCGGATCATTTTGTACATCAATATATAGGCCAAACATTGACACAGCTTGAGGGCCTTTATTTTCGGGAGCATTTATTAGGAAGAACCATAGGTAGGATTAATAGCTATGATGATACATTAGAATCAATGCCAGAAATTTTAGCTGCTGATTCATTTTTTGAAGAGGAAGCTTTGTTAGCTAAAAAAAAGATACTTCTATTTCGTGAATGGGCATATAGGCATTGGAATGGAAAACCAAAAATAGTTTCTAGCTTAATTTTTAATCTTTCTTCACAAGATAAGGTAGGCTTGCCTCATGATTCCGATTTCCCTAAAACAGCCTTGCAGGTGTTAAGCAATGTTGAACCAATAATACCAGGGATGGAGGGATATTATTTATTACAAGAGCCCAATGGTGCACTCCTTACTTTCTTAGTTGAGGAGTTAAAAAGATTACCATTCAACGATGAGGTTGGACAAACTATTCTTATGAGAGATGATGCAAAAGAAGTTATTGATAAACTAATAATATACATAGAGAGAAATATTGAAATAGTAGCTAATGGCGGAAAATGGAATGTTGATTCTTTTGATGAAATACGAGGTTTTTTTCAATCGGGATATCTAGAAACCTTCAAAAATGAGATATACGAAGATACTGATTTGGAAGGCATAGGTTATAATATCGATTTAGGAATAAATTATGGCGGTGGAATAATTGGAAATCCTTCTGAATTTCGTATTAAATTAGAAAGATATTGTGTTCAGCAGAATCCTTTTCGAGTTACAACAAACGGCTCGATGGATCTACATCTTCTTTCTGGAGCTATGGTAGTTGATTTAAGTGAGATGGTTTTATCACAACCCCATACTCCTTTCGTTCCTTAACTTTCACAAGTCAAAGTGGTTTCCAAGGGACACAAAAAGGGCACAATGGCACTGCAAAAATTACCAATCAGAATATAACTCTCCTAACTTGTTGATAATCAAACACTAACAACTAATTAATTTAAATAATCCAGACATGCACTTGACTGTGGCTCAAGTTGTCGCGGGTTCAAATTCCGTCGCTCGCCCGAAAACATTATTAGAGACGAGTATTTTAAAGTAAGTTTTATTCCTAAGATAAGATACTAACGTCACGCTAACGTCACAAAATGAAGCCGAAGATGTTCAAACCCTATAGTAGCATAACCACTTACAAAATATTAGAGAACGATTCTGGGTCTCGGCATTTTTTATTTTTAGATTTTAGATTTTAAATGTAGGTTTTTATTTTCGATATTGTTTTTGTTAAGATTAGATAGGGATTTTTATGTCTTAAGCAGAGATATGCGAGTCACCATATTGGCACAACATATCTAATTATATAATAAACGAATTGTGTTTTGTACATGTTTAATATCTCTCCGTTGCTCTTTTTAACAAATTCTACACGACCTATAATTTCATTTTTGGGTATTGTTTCGTTGATTTTATAATGTAGGTAAGCGTCAGTCTTGATCAGAAGAGCGTTTTTATTTTTCCGTATAACCCTACGTGCTATCCAACTACCTTTTTGATTTTTATATACTACTATATTGCCTGGTCTAATATTTTGCCAACCTACAGGTTGAATAAATAAAGTATCACCTTTTCTTATCCAGGGACGCATGCTATTGCCGTTTAATACTGCTGCTAGAAGTTTAGTTTCTATTCTCTCTATCAGCTTATTCTATATAAAATACTTACTTAAAGTAATTTGTCATCAGTTAATTATTGTTTATTAACTTAATTTAGATAGTTTCTATTTATATTTTTTTAAGAAAGAGATTGTAATGATAGAATGAGCAATATAAAACAAGGAGGTTTTAATATGAAGAGAGCTATAAGCATGTAACCTTCTAAATAAATTGTCATTGAGATAGTACCTTTCTTACCTTACAGGTGTTTCTTTATGTGCTATAATCCGTATTTACAGTCTTTTGCAGATGTTTATAGCTATAGATTAGGTGTGATTTTTGCCGGGGTAGCTCAGTCAGTAGAGCAGGGCTTTCGTAAAGCTCAGGCCAAGGGTTCGAATCCCTTCTCCGGCTTTGTTTTTATTTAGATAGGTCTTTATATAGAGAGGGAACCTCTGTCTTAGATAAATAGTTCCATCGCCAAGCTTCTTGAGCGATAGATTTAAGGTGAGATACTGAGCCGGGTTGATATTCTATCTTCCAGTCTCTAGCTGTACCTTCTTCGCTGAGCTCTCCAATAGGAGTATAAGGTGAGTTTAAAATGTTACGCAGGCTTTCTTCCTTAACATTAACTATTAAATTACCCCGTTTTAACAATGCGGTCCCTACATGTTCTCCCTGCTCTAAGCTCTCAGGGTCCAATTTCCAAAAATCTATTTTTACTACTCTGGAATCATCGAATTCTTCTACTATTAAATGAGTATTTCTTTGTATATCTATTTTATTTTTAGCCAAGCTTGCTAAAATATTAGCAACTTTGGATTGTTCAGCAGATATTAGGTTTATAAAATTTAGAATAGCCAAGTATATTGCTAAAAGGAATGCTATCGACAGTATGTTCAGTTTTCGTATCATTTGTTTTATATTAAATTTATTGTTTATTCTTGTCAACCTAGATTTTATTATATAATATCTTAAATTATGAAATATATTACCGTGATTGATTACAACATGGGTAACTTACACAGCGTATCCAAAGCTTTAGAGAGAGTTTCTGAATCTCGGGGGGTTGGAATTAAGGTAAGCAATGATAGAGAGGTTATATCTAGAGCTTCTGGCATTGTCTTTCCAGGCGTAGGTGCTTTTGGAAAGGGGATGGAAAATATCAAGAAGTTTGATTTGATAGATATTTTAAAAGGGAGGATTAAAGAAGGAATACCTTTTCTTGGAATATGCTTAGGACTTCAGTTGTTATTTACAGAGAGCGAGGAACACGGAAGCTTCAAGGGGCTTGATATTTTATCTGGGAAGGTTATGGGATTCTCTAGAGGAGTTAAGACCCCTCATATGGGATGGAATGATGTTAGCTATACAGGTAAGAAGCCAGATAAAGATTTTAGGTTATTTAAAAATATTTCAGATAGAGATTATTTCTATTTTGTTCATTCTTTTTTTGTTTTGCCTGATAATAAGGATATTATTATTGCAGAAGTTGATTATGGAAAGAGTATTGCTGCAGCTGTAAATAAAGATAATATTTATGGTGTTCAGTTTCATCCTGAGAAAAGTGGAGATTCTGGATTGGTTATATTTTCAAATTTTGTTGAAATAGTTAAAGGAGATTAAAATGCTGACTAAAAGAATAATACCCTGTCTTGATGTTAAAGGTGGGCGGGTTGTTAAAGGCATAAACTTTGTTAATTTAAAAGATGCTGGAGACCCAGTAGAGCAGGCCAAGGTTTATAACGCTCAAGGTGCGGATGAGCTAGTATTTCTTGATATTGCTGCCTCTTTTGAAGATAGAGGCCCTATGCTTGAAATCATAACAAAAACAGCTGAGCAGGTCTTTATCCCTTTAACAGTTGGAGGTGGGGTGAGGAGTATTGATGATATTAGAGAACTCCTTAAAGCCGGAGCTGATAAAGTCTCTATTAATACAGCGGCTGTTAAAAGTCCAGGTTTAATTAAGGAGTCAGCCGTTGAGTTTGGTAGTCAGTGTATAGTCGTGGCTATAGATGCTAAAAAAGAGGAAGAGGGTAGGTGGGAAGTCTATATCACTGGAGGAAGGACATCATCTGGTTTAGATGCTATAGAGTGGGTGAAAGAGATTGAAGAGCTGGGGGCAGGTGAGATTCTTTTAACCAGTATGGATAGAGATGGGACTAAAGATGGATATGACTTAGAGTTAACTAAAAAAGTAGTGGCTGCAGTCAATATTCCTGTAATTGCTTCAGGGGGCGCTGGAGAGCTCGAACATCTTTATCAAGCTTTCAATATTACAGACTGCGATGCTGTTCTTGCAGCTTCAATATTTCATTATGGTGAGTGTACAATCAAAGAGGCTAAAGAATATCTCAAAAGGAATGGAATTTCAATAAGACCTATTTAGAGATGTAGTCTAATATTGAGCTCGTTGCTCTAGCTACAGCTCCTTTGTCTCCTAGCTTGCCTTTAAAGTCGTTAAGTTTTTCTTTTAAGCTAGAACAATATTCTTCATCCGACAATATTTTTTCAAGATATTCTGTTAGGTTCTTGTGGTTGAATTTATATTGGATAAGTTCGGGCATTGCCTCTTCTTTTAATATTAGATTGACCATCCCAACATGCTTTATTTTAATCATTGGTTTAAGGATTAGATAGTTAATCAATGATGTTTTATATATTACAAGGAATGGGTTGCCTATAATGGCAGCTTCAAGAGTTGCTGTTCCTGAAGCTACTACTCCAACGTGAGAGTGGTACATTGCATTGTAGGCATTATCTGTGATTATCTTAAAAGAATTAGTGATACTCTGATCTAAATATTTTTTTAAGTGTTCTGGGATTAGTAGTAGAGCGTCTAATTCGTATTTTTTTGAAATTTCGGCCAGAGATTTTTTTATTACAGGCATATGTTTTTTAAACTCATTCTCTCTTGAACCCGGCATAAGGAATACCCTTCTTTTGTTTTTATCTAGTTGGTATTTTTCTAAGAATGCATCTCCTGTTAATTCAGATTTTATTGTATCTAGAAAAGGGTGGCCTATGAATTCAACTTCAACTCCGAATTTTTTATAAAAATCTCTCTCAAATTCAAAGAATACAAACATCTTATCGACATATCTTTTTATAATATCTATTCTTTTCTCTCTCCAAGCCCAAAGTTGAGGGCTGATGTAGTATATTGTTTTTATATTGAGTTTTTTGACCTCCTTAACAAGCTTGAGGTTAAATCCTGGGTAATCTATGAATATGACAGCCTCTGGTTGTTCCTCTTTGATCTTGGCTAATATCTCATGGAATAGTTTTTTAAAGAAAGAGATTTTCTTAATAACATCAAAAAAACCGACTATTGCGTTGGATGCCAAATCATAATATATGCATACTCCAGCAGAGCGCATCTTATCTCCGCCTAATCCATAGAATTGAATCTCAGGGTCTCTATCTTTTATTTCATTGACTAGGAGATTGCCGTGGAAATCCCCTGAAGGCTCACCTGCTATAACAAATATTTTCTTCATATTAGTTGCGGGAGATTATTCGCTCTATTTTTAAAGCTGTCTCTAAGGCTAACCTTGCATCCTCTCCGGATACTTCTGGTTGAGTCCTGTTTTTGACTGCATCTACAAAGCTTCTGAGTTCAAGTTGTAGAGGCTGCTCTTTTTCTATATCTATATGTTTTTTTTTGATCTCTCCATTAACCTTACGGTATATGTTAACTTCCTGATTCTGGTAGTCTAAAGATATGTAGCAGTTTTCTTTGAAAATTCTTATTTTGCGTAAGCTATCATCGGATACACGGGAAGATGTTATATTGCACACAGTCTTATTTTTAAATGTTATCCTGGCATTTGCTATGTCGGGATGATCAGTTATTACTTTTAATCCTGTTGCTTCAATTTTCTTTATTCTAGAAGAAACAAACTGAAGGATTATATCAAGATCATGTATCATGAGATCAAGAACAACGCTAACATCTGTCGATCTTTTACTGAAAGAGCCTATTCTGTGGCATTCAATAAATTTAATTTCACCCGGAATATCCTCTATTGCAGTTAGTGCCTTGTTGAACCTCTCTACATGGCCAACCTGTAATATTCGTGAGTTTTTTTTGGCAATTGCGATCAGGCTCTCTGCATCTTTAAGCTTTATCGTAATAGGCTTCTCTACCAGCACATCTACCCCGTTACTTAGAAACTCTTTTGCTATTGAGTAATGCGTTGAGGTGGGAGTGGCTATACTTACTGCGTCTACTTTAGAGAGCCCATCTCTAAAATCGTCTGAATATTCAGCTTTTAATTCAGATGCTAGGCTACGTGCTTTTTCTAAATCAATATCTGAAAGAAAACTTACTTCTACATCGGGAATCTGAGAGTAAATCTTACTGTGAAATGTCCCTAAATGTCCTATGCCTATAACTCCAACTCTTATTTTTTTCATCTAAAGGATTATAACTAACTTATAAAGAATTGGTCAATCGGTTTATCTTTTTAGCAATTTTAAATTCTCTTGTATTAGAGCAGGTGGTTATTTTAGAATTATAGAAGTGAAAAATATTTATCTTAAAGCCATCATTGCAGCATTTGCTCTTTTTATTCTATTTCAATATTTTAATCAACAGATTAATTATCCTAAGGTAGCTTTTGTTGAAGATGTTATTGATGGAGACACCATTCTGCTCTCTAGTGGAAAGATGGTAAGACTGCTTGGCCTAAATACCCCGGAGACAAAAATGAACATAAATGGAGAGTGGAGAGAGAAAGAGAGCTTATGGGGTGAGAGAGCCTATCTTTTCAGTAAGAACAATCTTAAGAACAAGAAGATCAGGATAGAGTATGACAGAGAGAAAAAGGATAGATATGGAAGGTTACTAGGATATGTTTTTTCAGAAGATAACTTTATAAATCAGGCTTTATTAAGCGAAGGCTTAGCTGTCATAGATGTAAGGTTCCCCAATTTTAAATATCTAGACCAACTATCCTCGAGCTTTAAAGATGCTAAAGAGCGTGGAAAGGGTATCTGGTCTGATTTAAAAATAATAGGGCCTAACGATCTGTCTGAATATGACGGGGAGATAGTTGCTGTTGAAGGGGTGGTGATTGATGTTTATAATAGTGAGGAGCTTCTGTTCTTTCTTTTGCCTTCTGAGTTTAAATTTGTTATATTCAAAAAGAGTTTGCCTTCTTTAAAAATTGAAGAAATGGTTGTTTTAAAAGATGAGATTATAAGAGTATCCGGCATGGTTAAAAGATATAAAAGTTCTTATCAGATGGTGATACACCATCCTTACCAATTGGAGGTTTTAAGATGAGAGATGTTGCGGTTGTTGGCTTAGGTCCCAGCGGTATGACAGCGGCTCTCTATCTCACTCGTTCTAAGTTGGATATTCTATGTTTTGAAAAGACATCTCCTGGCGGGCAGATTGTTATGACTGATAATATAGAGAATTATCCCGGTTTTCCTGAAGGCATATCTGGATATAAGCTAGCCGAACTTTTTAAAAAGCAGCTTCAGAATTATCCAGTTGAAATAAAGAGCGAAGAAGTTATCTCTATTGAAAAAAAAGATAATCTTATCGTTAAGACCTCTTTTTTTGACTATGAGGTGTTGAGTGTTATAGTCTCAACGGGAGCGTATCCTAGAAGATTGGGCATCAAAGGAGAGGATGTTTTTATTGGTCGTGGTGTTTCATATTGTGCTACATGTGATGCTAATTTCTTTAAAGGCAAGAGAGTGGCTGTATTGGGCGGGGGTGACTCTGCTATTGAGGAGGCTATATTTCTTTCCAAGTTTGTAGAGAAACTATATTTAATACATCGTAGAGATAGGCTGAGAGCTGTGGGTGTACTTCAGGATAAGATTCTAGCTCTTACTAATGTGGAGTTTGTTTTAGATAGTGCTATAGAGGAGATAGGTGGTGATTCTAAAGTAAATTTTATTCAGGTAAAGAATTTGAAAACCGCAGATAGTAAGAGGATAGATTTAGACGGTGTTTTTATTTTTGCCGGTTATACTCCAAATACTCAGTTTTTGAAAGAGTTTTTGCAATTAGATTCAGAAGGTTATATAATTGCTGCAGATAGTTTCAAAACTTCGATAGAAGGGGTTTTTACTGCAGGTGATGTAAGGAGTAGTTCTCTTAAGCAGGTTATCTCTGCTTCTGGAGAAGGTGCTCATGCGGCGGTTAAAGTTTCGAAGTATCTAGATAAGATAAAAGGGGTCTCTTATGATTAAACATTTTAAAGGAGGGTTAATATGCAAGAAGTAAATGTAGACAACTTTAAAAGCGAAGTCTTAGAATCATCTGCTCCTGTTTTGGTCGATTTTTGGGCTCCCTGGTGTGGGCCCTGTAAAATGATCAGTCCCATACTTGAGGAAGTGGCCGTTGGTTTTGAAGGTAGGGTTAAATTTTCAAAGCTAAATGTTGATGATAATACTCAGATAGCCACTGACTATGGAATTATGAGCATACCGGCGCTAATTCTTTTTAAAGAGGGAAGGCCGACTGCTCAGATTATAGGTGTTCAATCAAAAGAAGGAATAACTAAATTTCTTGAAACCAATGCTTAAGAAGCACCGCTTAAGAGTTTTTTAAAAGATAGAAGAGCGTAGTTAAGCTATTTTCTGGAAAGCGGCAGGTGTTTTACTATCTACACGACTTATCTCTGTGTTTTTCTATTGCTTAAAATTATTATAAAGAGAGTAAAATATTATTTATTCTATTCTTTCTTTGAATATTTGATTCAGAAACAGTCTCCTCATGAATAGTATTATACTTTCTTTTCCAGCTTTTAATTTTCTCTTGACAGGGCGCCATGTTGTTTATAGAATACACTCGGTGGTATAAAGTGGAGCAAAGTGGAATATGTTTTACGGAGAATACGAACACAGTCTGGATGAAAAGGGCAGAGTGGTCTTACCGGCCAAATTCAGGCAATTAGCCAAGAAGAAGATAATCAAGAAGTTTTACCTTACACGCGGTATGGAGAAATGCCTTTTTCTTTTCCCCGAGAATGAATGGAGAGGGCAAGAGGATAAGTTTAAAGCTCTTTCTATTATGAAAAAAGACGCTCGAAGTTTTAACAGGATATATTTCTCCGGAGCAACTGAGGTAATGCCTGATTCTCAAGGCAGATTTTTAATACCATCTTATCTGAAGAATTATTCTGAAATTAAGAGGGAGCTTGTTGTCATAGGAGTCTCAAGCAGGATAGAGGTATGGGCTAAGTCTAAGTGGGATGAATTTTGTGAAACACAACTTAAGAATTTTGAAGATATAGCCGAAAAGCTTATTGAGGAATGAATACTTTATTAAAAGAGGTAATTATGGATGAGAAAAACAGAGCCGAGCATATTCCTGTTATGCTGAATGAATCTATAGATTTTATGAATCTTAAAGCAGGCGATGTTGTAGTGGATTGTACTGTTGGTATGGGTGGGCATTCAGAGAGAATATTAGAGTGCATATTGCCAGGCGGTAAGCTCATTGCAATAGATAGAGACTCTGAAGGCTTGAAGTTGGCTAAAGAGAAGCTTTCTCGATTTAAAGACAGTTTCTATATTTTTAATGACAATTTTACAAATATAAAACAGATACTCCGTTCTCTAAATATAGAGAAGGTGGATGCGGTCTTATTTGACCTAGGAATATCCTCTTACCAGCTTGAAAGCGATAGAGGATTTAGTTTTAAAAGAGATGCATTTCTAGATATGCGCATGGATACCAGGAGCAAGTTGATAGCTTACGATATAGTCAATTACTATTCCGAAAGAGAGATTTCAAGGATTTTGAAAGATTTTGGAGAAGAGAGATATCATCAACGTATTGCGCGCGGGATCGTCTTGGCTAGAAAAGAGAAAGCGATAGAGACAACCAAAGAGCTTTCAGGGGTGATCTTAAAAGCAGTGCCGCACTCTTATACAAATAAAAGGATAAGCCCCGCTACGCGAACTTTTCAAGCATTACGTATAGCGGTCAACAGAGAATTGGAGAGCATCTTTACAGCAGTTAAGGATGCGATAGATGTTTTGCTTCCAGAGGGAAGGATAGTAGTGATAAGTTTTCATTCCCTAGAGGATAGAATTATAAAACGTACTTTTAGGGATTTTCAGAAAGAGGGGCATCTGCAGTCTCTTACTTCTAAGCCGCTGATTCCTTCTCCTCTGGAAGTTGATATTAACCCTAGGTCGAGAAGCGCTAAATTGCGTGTAGGTAAAAAATGTAAAAATTCAGATCTAAACTTATTTTTGAAAATATTTATGCTATGAACAGGAGTGATGTTTTTTATCTAAAAAATATTTTTGGAGTGTTCATCCTGGCTTTAATGAGTTTTTTATATTTAGAACAGAGAATGTCTTTAATCAAAGAGAACTATTGGGAGGCAAGGTTTCAGAGTACATTAAAAGCAGAGATGGTAGCAAATGAAGAGCTTACATGTAAGATTGCGGGATTAGAGACTCCCTCTATGCTGGAGGAGAAGCTTTTGGTTTCAAAGCCTGACTTTAGTTTTGCTAAATCGGTAAGGGTGGTTAGAATTCCTTATCAGAGAATAGGTAGAGATGAAGAGGAGTATAATGTAGGCGGTAGAACATCTTTTGCTAGTGAAATTCCCTAAAAAATTTTAAGACTAAATTGCTCGATGTAAAAATTTTAAGACTCAGGTTCTTTCTTTTTTTACTTCTTGCTTTAATACTCGGGAAGTTGGTTTATCTGCAGCTAATAAAAGGAGATCAGTTTTACCAAATAGCCCTCAAACAACAGGAGAGGTATTTAATAGTCAGAGGGGAGAGAGGCAAGATTTTTGATTCTTGCGGCAGGGTTTTTGCTATGGATAGAAACATTTATTCGATATTTGCTGATCCAAGCAGGGTGTCTGATAAAAAAGCGGCTGCTATCAAAATAGCAGCTGTACTTGATATGGATTTTAAGTTAGTTTCAGAAAGATTAAATAAAGACCGCATGTTTGTGTGGCTTAAGAGAGGCTTAGAACATGATAAAGCTCGGGAGTATCTTAAAGAGATTGACTTAAGCGGAATAGGAATTAAAGTTGAGAGAAAGAGAGTATATCCCCATGATGCTCTTGCTTCTCAGGTGCTGGGCGCAGTTGACATTGACAATAGAGGTATATCCGGACTGGAGTTCCATTATAACGATATGCTAGAAGGAACTGAAGGGTATAGGCTTACTTTAGGTGATGGGAAAAATTTGACTCTAAATGGGTTCACGACGACTTATATGCCTCCCAAGAACGGCAACACATTAGTACTTACAATAGACCAGGTTTTACAACATTATGCTCAGGAAGAAGCTAGGCAAGTTTATGAGAAGTATAAAGCCAAGAGGGTTTCTATCGTTATTATGGATCCTCACAATGGAGAGATACTCTCTCTTGTAAATATTCCAGCCTTTAACCCTAATAGGATAACTGATGCGGATTTAAGCAATATGAGGAATTTTGCTATTTCAGATCTTTTTGAACCTGGTTCGGTTTTGAAAGTCATTACAGCCGCCGCTCTCTTAGATCAAGGGCTCCTAAGATTGGAGGATAAAATTTATTGTGAGAATGGAATCTATAAAATGGGTAGGAGAATATTGCATGATTATCATGCTTATGGAGATTTAGATTTTAAGTCTGTAATAGTCTATTCAAGTAATATTGGGGTGGCAAAATCAGTGATGAAGATGGATAAATATGAATTCCATGAATACTTAAGGCTTTTTGGTGTTGGTGAGCCTACAGGCGTAGATTTGCCTGGGGAGTCCGGGGGCATATTAAGGGAGCCTGGTGATTGGTCTGATTATAGTCAAGTATCTATTGCAATGGGTCAAGAAGTAGCTGTTAATTGTTTGCATCTTGGTAAGATTATGAGCATAATAGCTAATGGAGGCTATTCCGTGGAACCTCATATAGTCAAAGAGGTGAGGGATGAGAATGGGTTTAAAGTAAAAAGCATGACCCCATCTAAGGGTGAGAGGGTATTGAGCTTAGAGGCTGCAAATAAGATGCAGCTCCTATTGCAGGAAGTGGTTGAGAGCGGTACCGGCAGGCATGCTAAAAGCAGTCTTTATAGTATAGCCGGTAAGACAGGTACAGCCCAAAAGGCTAATTTAAAAGATGGTGGATATCATAAGAATAGGTACGTTGCTACATTCATGGGTTTTCTCCCAGTTGAAGATCCTAAGATTGTAATCGTTGTAACAGTAGATGAGCCGCAGCCTATACATCTTGGCGGCGTAGTATCTGCTCCGGCGTTTAAGAACATAGCAGAAAAAGCAATGTTATATTTAACGGTTTCTGAAAACAAGAGAGGGGTTTCTAATGCAGTTAAGCAGAGTTTTGTCTGGAATTGATTTTCAATCCAGGAATTTTCAAAATTTAAATTTAAAAGGAATAAGCATCGATTCTAATAAAATTCAAAGGGATTTTATGTTTTTGGCTATTAAAGGTGAAAATAGAGATGGACATGATTTTATTTATCATGCTATAGAGCGCGGGGCTTCGGTTATACTTGTAGAGGAAGGCAGGTTCAGTGAGGTTGTTTTTTCCGGAAGAGTTGTACTCATTGAAGTTAAAGATCCAAAGGCTGTTCTGGCAAAAGTAAGTTCTAATTTTTACCAGACCCCCGAAAACTTACTGTATATGGTAGGCATAACAGGGACAAACGGTAAAACTACTATAAGTTTTATTTTAGAACATATTTTTAAAAAAGCAGGATTAACTACTGGATTAATAGGTACTATCTGTTACAGGATTGGCAATAGAGAGATTCCTGCTTTTAACACAACTCCCGATGCAATCACCATTAGGAGGTATATTAGAGAGGTTGCGGATCTATCGGGAGATGCGGTATTTATGGAAACATCTTCTCATGGTCTTATCCAGGGTAGGCTTAAAGGGATAGGTTTTGATAGTGCTGTATTTACAAATTTAGATAAAGATCACCTCGATTACCATAAAGATATGGATGGTTATTATCAGGCCAAGAAGATTCTCTTCACAGAGCTCTTAAAAAAAGATGGTTTCGGAGTTATGAATTTGGATGATCCTTACGGTAGGCGGTTATATGAAGATATTTCTCAAGAAAAAGTGAGTTATGGATTTTCAAAAGATGCAGACATAGCAGTTTTAGATCACAAGCTGGATATTAAAGGCACCTCTCTTAGAGTTAAAATTTTTGGAGAAGTATTCAGTTTCAATACCCCCATGATCGGTATTCACAACATATACAATATCTTAGCAGCTATTGGTGTGGCCATAAGGTATGGATTGGATAAAGAATTGGTCGTCAATGCGATAGAATCTTTTAAGGGTGTTAGAGGGAGACTGGAAAGAGTGTTTGGGTCTTCTGAAGTCAAGGTTTTCATTGATTATGCCCATACTCCAAAAGCATTAGAAGAGATGCTTAAGTTGTTCAAGAGTTTAAAGAAAAACAATCTCTGGGTTGTCTTTGGTTGCGGCGGAGATAGGTATAAGGATAAGAGGTCTCAAATGGGACGTATTGCCTCTAGTCTGGCAGATAAGATTATAGTCACAACGGATAATCCCAGAAGTGAGAACCCGCTCAATATTATAGAAGATATAAAAAAAGGATTGGGTCAATTAGGTTCCGATTGCTGTATAGTCCCTGACAGAAAAGAGGCTATAGAGAAAGCGGTATATGAGTCACAGAAAAACGACATAGTGCTTATAGCCGGCAAAGGTCATGAAAAGTATCAGTTGGTAGATAATCTGGTTATTCCTTTTGACGATAAAGAGGTAGCTAAAAAAGCTTTAGCTATGAGGATTATGGAAAGAATGGCAAATGTCTGAATTGCCCTGCTCAGAGATCAGAGAATGTTTAAGCACCTTTCTATTAGATATAAATAAAGAGAGTTTGCCTGCTGTCGGTTTTTCAATTGATAGCAGAACTATTCAGCCAGGTGAAATATTTATTGCACTTAAGGGTCTGAACTTTGATGGCCATAGCTTTATAGATGAGGCTGTCTCAAAAGGGGCGCAGGGGGTAATATATCAAGATGATAGCGCGATCAGCGATCTAAAGAAGAGCGGCAGGTCATCTCTTTTTAAAGTCAGTGATTCTTATGATTTTATATATCAACTGGCAAGATATAAAAGAAGTAAGTTTAGATTTCCTATAATTGCAGTTACAGGCAGTAATGGTAAGACAACAGTCAAAGAGCTTACAGCTGCATTTTTAAATTCCAAATTTTCTACTTACAAGAATTATCTTAATCAGAACAATATTCTAGGACTCTCTTTAAATATTCTCAACTGTAATATTGATTATGATTATGCAGTTTTTGAAATAGGGATCTCAAGAGAGGGTGAGATGGACATGCTTCTGGACGTATTAAAGCCTGACCATGGTCTGATTACCAATATATCTTCAACTCATCTTGAATTTTTGAAAAATGAGGAGAATGTTTTTAACGAGAAAATAAAGCTTTTTGAATTTTTAAAAAAAGGAGCGCTTGCCCTCTATTCTAAAGATCAAAATTGTTTTAAAAATTTAAATAGTAGGGTAGGAGCTGGTCTTAGGTTTAAAACGTTTGGTTTTAAAGAAGATAACGATTGCTGGTTAAGGGTAGACAAGGTACATGTAGATGGTCTTAAGTTGAATTATAGGGGTAATCTTAGTTTAAGCTCAAATTTGCTGGGATATAAAAACGGTTTCAATATATCTGCAGCAATCTTGATTGCGATGGAGTTTGGCGTAGGTCTAGATTCTATCGCCAGAGTTTTATCTGAATTCAAACCCTTGAGCGGTAGAATGAGCTATGAAAAGTTTTTCAATGTCGATATCATAGATGATAGCTATAATTCTAGCCCTCAGGCTTTAGCTGCAGCTTTAGATTTTATTTCAAGCTTAAATTATAGTGGATTGAAGTTTGCAGTATTATCTGATATGTCAGAGTTAGGCAGAGTCTCAGAGAAAAAACATTTAGAGATTGGAATTTTTGCGGCTAATTTAGATATTGATTATTATTTCTGTTACGGTTCTGATATAGAATTTTTTATTAAAGGACTTAAGAGCGGAGGCTTTCCCGAGGAGCGGATTTTTCTTTTGGACCAGCAGGGTTTAGTAGAAGACCTCACAGCAATTATCAAGAGTTCTAAAGAGAGTTCTATGTTGTTTTTTAAAGCTTCTCATGACATGCATATTGATGATATTATTAAAAGAGTCAAAGAGAGAATTGTTTAAAAATGTTCTATAGAATAATTTATCCTTTAAAAGATATTTTTTTTGGTTTTAATCTTTTTCAGTATATTACTTTTCGTTCAATAATTGCATCTGGATGTTCTTTTTTTATTTTCGTTCTCTTCTATCCAAAGTTTGTGCAGTATCTGATTAAAAGAGGTTTGGTTGAAAGTGTAAAAAGAGAGAAATGTGAAAAGCTCTATAAGTACCATGCTCACAAGGAAGGTGTTCCTACTTCAGGCGGTATCCTGATAATATTCTCAACCGTTATTGCCACTCTGGTTTTTGGAGACGTCTTAAATCATTATGTACAGATTGCCTTGCTGGCTTTTCTCTCCTTGGGAGCCTTGGGTTACTGGGATGATATATCTAAAATTAAGAATCAGAAGAGAGGAATATCGAGAAAATCTAAGATATTAATTCAATCCTTGGTAGGTGCTATTGTTGGAGGTTATCTTTATCTAAGATCGGATTATAGTACGGTATTAGAGATTCCTTTTTTAAAAGATTTTGTTTTTAATATCGGTATTCTATATATCTTTTTTGTGATACTTGTTATCGTAGCCACCTCTAATGCTGTAAATCTTACCGATGGTCTAGATGGTTTAGCTGTCGGATCTGTCATAATAGCAGCAATTGCTTTTGCGATAATGGCATATCTTGCTGGCCATTTTAAGTTGAGTCACTATCTTTTAATATCTTATGTAGAGGGATCTGGAGAACTTGCTGTATTTCTATCTGCATTGGTAGGAGCTTGCTTTGGTTTTCTTTGGTACAATGCCTATCCGGCTGATATTTTTATGGGTGATAGCGGCTCTATGGCTTTAGGAGGTGCTATAGCTACTGTTGCAGTAGTTATTAAAAAAGAGCTCCTTTTGCTGATAATAGGAGGTCTTTTTGTAATTGAGACTATCTCTGTTTTAATTCAAGTCTTAAGTTTTAAAACGCGGGGCAAGAGGGTCTTTTATTTTGCTCCAATACATCATCATTTTCAGATTAAAGGGTGGGCGGAGCCTAAAATAATAGTTCGTTTCTGGATTATATCTATTCTTTTTGCTCTTTTGAGCTTGCTCACTTTGAAGTTGAGATGAAATGGATAATATTTTCTGCGTAGTAGGCCTGGGTGAGAGCGGATATGCTGCTGCTCAGCTATTGAAGAGAAAAGGTTTCCGTGTTAAGGTAACTGAATCTTCAGACAACAGAGAGCTGAAAAAAAAGGCTTCCTATCTCTTGGAATCTGATGTTGATGTAGAGCTGGGGGCGCATAATGAGGATTTTTATAGAGATGCTGCGCTATATATACTCTCACCTTCTATCGACAGCAGTAATCCGGTTTTAAAATATGCCAAGAGTCATAATATTCCTGCGATATCAGAGATAGAGCTTGCCTGGATGTACTCTCCGGCTAAAGTTATTGCAATAACCGGGACAAATGGCAAAACATCAGTCTCGACCTATACTCATAGAATTTTAAATAAAATGGGCTTTTCAGCTGTTCTTGCAGGCAATATAGGTATTCCATTTTCTTCCTTAGTATTAGATCTGGATAAAGATGATTTAGTTGTTTTGGAGCTTAGCTCTTTTCAGCTTGAATATACAGTCAATTTTCATCCTTACATAGCTGTTCTTTTAAATATTTCTCAGGATCATTTAGATAGACACAAGAGTATGGATAATTATTTAGGAGCAAAGTTTAAGATTTTTTCTAATCAGAGTCCAGATGATATTGCAATAGTTGATCTAGCTCAGAAAATGATTAGAGAGAGGGGTAATTCGATTTTGGCAAAACTTGTAGATATTTCAGCTTTTAAATCCTCCAAGATGAGTCAGAACCAAAAAGTAGTCTACCTTATAATGAAAGCTCTTGGGTTAGAAGGCAGGCAGCTGCTCTCTGAGATTAAGAAACTGAAGAATCTGAGTCATAGGAGAGAGAACCTTGGTTGTGTAGTTGGAGTAAGATTTATAAACGATTCTAAGGCTACAAATCCTCATGCTACCAAATGGGCTTTGAGTAATATTGATTCCGATGTGGTTCTTATTGCAGGCGGAAGAGATAAAGGTACTAATTTTAGAATAGTTAAAGATGAAGTTTCAAGCAGAGTTAAAGCTTTAGTATTAATAGGCGAGGCAAAAGAGAAGATAGCCAGCGCAATAGGCGGCTTTGTCGAAGTTGTAAAGTTTGCTGACGATTTAGAAGATGCTATTAATATATCACTAAGGGAGGCATCTTCTGGCGATACAGTCTTGCTCTCTCCTATGTGTTCTAGTTTTGACATGTTTAAGAGTTATGAGGAGAGAGGTAATTTGTTTAAAAGAATAGTAAGAGATTTACAGAGATGCAAAAATTAAAATGGAGAGTCATTCTTTTAAGTTTTATTTTAATATCTGTCGGGGCCGTATTTCTTTATAGTTCTTCAGGCATATATTCTGAGATGGTCTTTGAAGATAGTTTCTATTACTTAAAACGTCAATTGCTGTTCATGCTTCTAGGCTTAATAACTTCCATAATCGTCTATAAAGTAGACCTCAATAAAGTTGCAGGTCATAGCAGAGGGCTTCTCTTTTTTGGGTTAGCAATGCTTGTATCTGTTCTTCTGTTCGGCATACGTGCTGGCGGTGCTCAAAGATGGTTTAGGTTAGGTAGTTTTGGTATTCAGCCTATAGAGTTTGTGAGGATAATATATATAATCTATCTGGCAGCATTTTTAGAAAGAAAGAGATACCTTTATAAGAATTTTAGCAGAGTATGTTTGCCGGTTTACTCTATTACCGCTATTTTAATGTTGCTTCTGATACTACAGCCTGATTTCGGGAATGCTATCTTTATAGCTTTAATCAGCATCTCTATGCTCTACTTTACTGGAATTCCTTTTAAGTTTTTTTTCTGCACCCTTTTAGGGGCCATACCCTTTATTTCTATAGCATTTTGGAGGCTGCCTTATTTAAAATTAAGAGTATTGGGGTTTCTTGCTCCCTGGCGTCATCCTGAGAGCATAGGTTTTCAGTTAATACAATCTTTTATAGCTATAGGCTCAGGCAGATTATTTGGTCATGGACTAGGCTTATCGCGCCAGAAGCTCTTCTATCTTCCTCAAGCACATAATGATTTTATATTTTCAATCGTTGCAGAAGAGCTTGGTTTTTTAGGAGCATTGTCCCTGCTTTTAGTTTATGTTTTTTTGATTTGGAATTTTATTTCTATTTTGAGTAGAATAGGAGGGTTATTTAAAAGATTACTGCTTACAGGATTGATTATTTCTTTTAGTTATCAAGTAGCTATTAACATTGGAGTCTGCTTAGGGTTGTTGCCGACCAAAGGCTGCCCTCTTCCTTTCATAAGCTATGGCGGCTCCTCTATGATAGCGAATATGGTTCTAGTCGGGTTGATTTTAAATATAGCTAAGAGCGGATCTAGTTTTAGTGAATAATATTTTGTATCGTCTGTTTTAAGCAGTAGGTTGGAAGTTATTTATGAATAGAGAGAGTGTTTTTTTATTTACAGGAGGCAGCGGTGGACATGTCTATCCGGCTCTAGTCTTAAAAGAAGATTTAGAGTCTCAGGGTTATAGGACGATTTTATTTGTAAGTAACTTTTCTAATTTTAAAGCGGAGCCAGGGATTAGAAGTTTTAAGGTGTCTAAGTCAAAACCATTGGCTTTGATTCAGTCTCTCTATATGTTTAACCATCTCTTGATGCTCTTTATTTTAAGGAAGACCAGGATTGCTGTAGGATTTGGCGGGTATTATTCATTAGCTGGAATAGTAGCTGCAAAGGTTCTTAGGAGGAAGACTTTTATATATGAGCCCAACATGGCACTGGGGCGGGCTAATAAAATACTAGCTTATTTTATAGACAGGATTTTAGTCTTATGGCCGGAGATATCCTTAAAACCCGAGCTAGAGCCTAAGATTAGAAGAATAATGCCTTTGATAAAAAAAAGGAGCAGTGTAGTTGTAAAAGATAAGCGAGGTCTATTCTCTGTTCTGTTTGCAGGCGGTAGCTCTGGCTCAATGTTTTTAAACAATCTTTTTACAGAGATTATTCAAAGCGATTTCTTTAAAGGCCAAGACTTAAAGCTTGTTCTTATAGCAGGAGATAAGTTTTATCATAAAGTCAAAGAGAGGGTTGATAGTTTACATATTAGCAGCAATATTAATGTGGAAGTTTATGGTTTTCGCAACGATGTAGAAATTTTTATTGATGAATTTGATTTTCTTATTTCCCGTGCCGGAGCTCAGGTGATAGTTGAATCAATTTTCTCTGAGATTCCAACGCTCTATATTCCTTATCCTTATGCTGGTGAACATCAGCTTCAGAATGCGAGGAATATACTGAGTAAAAGATGTTGTTTTATTATCAGGCAGGAGTTGGCAGATGTGAAAGCTGTTGTTAGGTTTATAAAATATCTGGCAAGAAATAGGGAGAGTTTAAATCGGACAAAAGATAGATTACGGCAGCTTAAGGATGATTTCAAAAAAGCGGATAGGTCTATTGATATTATTTTAAAATGAATAGGGATATTTCTTATTATCTAATTGGTATCTGCGGTATAGGCATGAGCTCACTGGCCCAGCTTATCCAAAGCAGAGGTTTTAAGGTCCGAGGTTCCGATGCAAATCCTGATATTCAAATAAAAAGAAAGCTGAACTCCTTAGGTATTGAAGTATATCCTCTTCATAAAGCCGGGAGGATTAGAGAAGGAGACATAGTTGTCTATTCAACAGCTGTAGGGAAGAGCAATCCTGAGTATATCGAAGCCAAAGAGAAGAAGTGTGTTCTGCTGCACAGGACATCTGCTTTGGTTGAGATGTTAAAGGGCAGGAAATCTATTGCTGTTACAGGGACCCATGGTAAGACGACAATGACGTATCTTCTTGCTTCTGTTTTAAGAAACTATGGTTTTGATTCGGGAATGATTTTAGGAGGTATATCAAAAGAGATAAATAATAATTTTATTTTCTCCGATTCAAGTTATATTTTGGAATTAGATGAGAGTGATAGGAGTTTTAAGGTTCTAGATCCTGACTTAAAAGTATTTACCAGCTTGGATAATGACCATCTTGAGTTTTACAATAATGATTTCTCTGAGTTAAAAGAAGAGTTTAGGCGCTATATGCAAAAAGAAGGAACTAATATTATATCCGCAGACGATGATTATTTAGTAGATCTGGCAAAGTTAAGCTCTGTGAAGTATTTTAGTTTTGGATTTAGATCCAACGCTGATTATAGAGGTGAATTAGTAGATAAAGGAGATTTTTTCTCAAAGATAAAACTTTATAAAAACGGTAGCTTTATAACCGAATATACCGTTCCTCTTATAGGCTATAAGAATGCATCTAGTAGTTTAGCGGTATTTGCTCTTGCCGATATTTTAAAATTAGATCTTCTAAAGATTGCAGAATCTTTTTCAGGTCTCTGCGGTATTGAGAGAAGGTATGATCTAAAGTTTTGTTCTAGAGCTGTAACTCTTATGGAAGATTATGCCCACCACCCTAAGGAGATAGAGGAAGCGATAAGGACAGCTAGGGAATATTTAAAACCACTGAGGGTTTTGGTTGTTTTTCAGCCTCATAGGTATACGAGAACAAAGATGCTCTGGGATGATTATAAGACCTGCTTTAAAGGCGGGGATAAGGTCTACATCAGTGATATCTATTCAGCCTTTGAAGATGTTGTTCCCAGTATAAATTCTAAGATGCTGGTTGAGAATATAG
The DNA here is from genome assembly GCA_030765335.1 of Candidatus Kaelpia aquatica. Lineage (NCBI taxonomy): Bacteria > Pseudomonadati > Candidatus Omnitrophota > Candidatus Kaelpia > Candidatus Kaelpia aquatica. The sequence goes on from JAVCCU010000026.1 coordinate 24,721, forward strand.
GGTCTTCCAATGTTAAGTATGCTAAGATGGATGAGCTTATAGACCTATTGCTGAATGAAGTTAGGGAGGGTGATATTATTCTTATCTTAGGTGCTGGGGATATAAATAAGATTTCGGAGAGATTAGGTGAAGGATTGTTGAATGTTAGATAGCACTATTTTTGATGGCTACGGGTATTCACTAAGCCCTGCTTTTTTGCTTGAAATTTCAACACTAGAAGAGCTGAAGGATGCTATTTTAGATTTAAATAGTAAATATTTAAGATATAGAGTTTTTGGGAGATTAAAAAATGTAGTCTTTGCTAGTCAGCGGAGTGATATAGGTGTTCTAAAGTTAAGCGGAGCTATCTTTAAAAAGATTAAAAGAGAGGGAGATATTTTGAATATTGGAGCAGGGGTAGATATTTCTGAGTTAATGAGATTCTCTATAGATAATTCAATCGGAGGGTTAGAGTATATGGTTGGCATCCCTGCTACTATAGCCGGAGCAGCCGTTGGAAATTCGGGAGCTTTTGGAAGAGAGATTTTTGAGAACATAGTTCAGGTTGAATGCTTAAATACCAAAGGAGAATTATTGATTTTAAATCGCGAAGAGATAGATTTTAAATATCGAAGTTCTAATTTGGAAAGTTTTATTCTGACCAAAGTGTTTTTGAAGATTACTCTGGGGGCTAAGGCAGAGATAAAAGAAAACATGAGAGTTTATATAAAGAAGCGGTTTAATACCCAAGATGCAAGAGGTCTTTCCTGCGGTTGTTTTTTTAAAAATCACCCAGAACATAAGGCAGCTATTCTAATAGACTCTCTGGGTCTTAAAGGCTACAGGAGGGGCGGAGCAGTTGTATCTGACAAGCATGCCAATTTTTTAATCAGCCTAGATAATAGCTCTTCTGAAGATATTCTGTCATTGAAAGATGTCTTGCAGAGAAGAGTTTGGAAAGATAAGAGAGTTTGGTTAATGCCTGAAGTTGAACTGATATGGTAGTAGATTTAAAAAAATACAGGATTGGAGTTTTAAGAGGAGGGCCTTCTTCGGAGCGGGAGATATCCTTGCTTTCAGGGGAGTCAATTTTAGAGATTTTAGAAGAGAGAGGTTTTGAAGTTATAGATATTATAGTTCCAGAGAGAAAAGATAGGCAGTATTTAAAAAGTTGGATTCTAAGAGTCTTAAAAGAAGAAAAGGTAGACGTCTGCTTTATAGCGCTGCATGGATGGTTTGGTGAAGATGGAAATATTCAGAAAATATTGGATGAATCCAGCTATCTCTACACAGGATCTGGTGAGCATGCCTGTAAAATATCTATGGATAAGATAGCTTCGAAAGATGTTTTTGAAAGTAATCTTATACCAACACCGCGCTATTTTATAGTAGACTCTAAGAGCAGAGTGGATTGGTCCCTACTTAAATTCCCGGTTATCTTAAAGCCTTCTTCTCAGGGTTCAAGTATAGGGGTTTATAAAATCAAAAATAGTACGGAAGCAGAATCTCTTATACCTGAGGTTCTCAATTATGATGGAAGAGTTTTGGTTGAGGATTTTATAGAAGGAATAGAGTTAACCGTTGGGATAGCAGAAGATAAACCTCTTGCTGTGATTAAAATATCTCCCTCTGGCGATATCTATAATTATGAAGTTAAATATACCGATGGTTTAAGCAGCTACTCAATTCCGGCTGATATAGATGAAGGATTAACTGAGAGAGTTCAGAGTTTAGCCCTTAAGGCTCATCGGGCGATGGGATGTAGTATGTTTTCTAGAGTAGATATGCTATATTCAATAGTTGAGGATGAGGCCTATGTTTTGGAGGTCAATACCATTCCCGGATTTACGAAAGTCAGTCTTTTGCCTAAAGCTGCCAAGGCTTCTGGAATTGAATTTGACGAGCTAGTATTAAAAATGTTAGAATCTGCCTTCAAGGAAGAGAGATGTTCAAGAAAATAGATTACGAGAAAATAAAAACCGCGCTCTTTTTTTTAAGCTGGGCTTTCTTAATTCTGTTGTTGGTTTGGTTCTTCGGTATTATGCAGGATTACAAGATCTCTTCGTCTAGTTTTAGAGTAAAAGATGTCAGCGTTATTTTTAGTGATGGATCAGAGTTAGATAAAGACGATGCGTTTAGATATTTAAATATTAAAAAAGAAGACTCTATTTTTAAGATAGATCCAGTGGTAAAAATTAAAGAGGTTTTTAAGAAGCATCCGGAGATACTTAAATTAAGCCTCCATAAGCAGATGCCAGGCAAGATTACAGCTAATGTTACAAATAGAATTTCTGTGGCTCAGGTTCATTTAGGGCGTTATTATCCTCTGGATGCCGAAGGTTTTGTATTGCCATTTCCTAGTAATTTCCGTATCGAATCCCTGCCTCTAATTAGAGGGGTAAATCCAGGTGAGGTTGCGGTGGCTAGTAGTTCTGACAATACTAAGATAGGCATAGCTTTAGAGTTGTTAAATTTGATAGATCTTCTTTTGGGTACAAGAGATATCAATTTTGATATCGATGTCAATAGTATTGAAGATGTTAACCTCGTACTTATTAATGATATTAAGGTCAAACTAGGTAAAGGTGGTTTTAAAGATAAACTGATGCGCTTAAAGTTGGTTTTAGACGATATGGAAGCTAAAAAGTTAAACCCAGCTATTGTAGATTTGAGATTTGATAAGGCTGTCTTAATACCGCGTTGAAATTAAAAACTAAGAGAGGTTTAAATGCTTAAGTACGCTTTAGATATTGGTTCTACCAAATTGAGGTTTGCTGCTGCAGATTTTATAGCTGGTGAGTTGAAAATTTTGGGGTCTCTAACATCTAAAGTAGAAGGTTATTCAGGGGGGGTGATAACTGACTATAAAAAGTTATTTTTCTCTATTTTAAAGATTATAAAAGACTTCGAAAAACAATATGATAGTAAACCTAAAAAAGTTCTGCTTAATTGTTCGCATCCGGATAGTAAATTCTATCATTTACGAGAATCTTTTCAGAGAAATATTCCCGAGCGGCCTATTTCAAATAAAGAGTTAGAGCGCTTTAGGAATCAAGTCTTACAGGATAAGATCGGTTTTGAAGAAAAAGAGATATTGATCCAGATTGAAGAGTATATCATAGATGGGCAGAGAGGGGTCGTAAACCCAGAGAGGATGGCTGCAAAAAGCGTAGAGATTTTACTCAGTGCTATTACTATCCCAGTTAACTTTTTTAACAATATTCTTTCTATTTTTTCAGAGATAGGAATAGAGCTGGAAGCCATTATTCCAGAGGCTATAGCCAAGGCCAGTCTCTATTTGAATTCAGAAGACAAAGAGGCAGGCGTAATGCTTTTAGATCTTGGGTGGTCTAAAGCTAAGATGGTTCTCTTCAAAGGCGGTATATTAAGAAATAGCATTGTTTTTGAAAGCGGTTTTGATGATATTTTCAAAAAATTTAAAGGGATATACCACTTAGACAATATAGAGGCAGATAGGATTTTAAATGAAGCTATGGTTACAGAGAAAGAGAGCATAATGCTTCAAAGTGAAGAAGGCATAAAAGAGATCTCTGTTGAAAATGTACTCCAGATCATAGATAGGGGTTTTAGAAAAAATCTCTACTTCATTAAAAAGACTATGGATTCAAAAGAGATTTTCCATCTTCTTGCAAGGGGAATATTGATAACAGGAGGCTCCATTTTAGAATATCCGAACTTAAAAGATATTGCGGTGGAGATTTTAAAGCAACCAGTTGTTATTAAGCAAGATAAAGCTTCTTCTCTATCGCCAGATTATGCAGCTGTGCTTGGAATGTTCAGTTATTCGTTTAAAGAGGAAGTAGATTTTAATGAGAGAAATAACGGGTATAGTTTTGCAAGAAAAGGTTTAGGTAAGATTTATCAAATCTTTGATAAGTATTTTTAGTCTGTGAAAATACTTCAAATAATTACTCACCTGGAGATGGGCGGTGCTCAAAAAGCAACTCTTCTTTTATCGCAAGAACTTATAAGTAGAGGCCATGATGTTGTTGTCCTATCTTCTGTTCGAGGCGGATTATTAAAAGAGTTTAGAGAAAAATTAGGACCAAATTTCAGAAGTTTATGTTTTTTAAAAAGAAGTGTAAATCCTGTTTTTGACCTCTTAGCTTTCTTCTCGCTCTTTATTTACATAAAAGAATTCAATTTTGATCTGGTTCATACGCACTCTTCTAAAGCTGGCATTTTAGGGCGTTGGGCTGCTTTCTTCTCGTCTGTTAAGTCTGTCCATACTGTCCATGGTTTTGCTTTTCATGATTATCAAAATTTTATTTTGAGACATTGTTCTATTTTGATTGAAAGAGTCACGGCTCTTATATCAGATAAGATTATACTTGTATCCGAAGAGGTTAAAAAAAAGGCGCTTAAGAATTCTATAATAATCACTGAAGAGAGAGCCGAGGTTATCTATGAGCTTGTTAAGATTCCCCCGGTCGATCCTATTGTAAAAAATAAAAATTTTTTTACAATAGGTATGGTTGCTCCATTGAAAACACAAAAAAGGCCCGAAGATTTCCTGAAATTTGTGGCATCTTTAAGCAGAATACGTAAAGATGTAAGATTTGTTTTAGTAGGAGATGGTAAGTTAAGGCCGAAGCTGGAGATGATTGCAAAGAGATACGGAATTCTGGACAAAGTTGAATTTAAAGGCTGGAGAGAGGATGCTTATGCTATAATGCAATCTTTCGATATCTTTGTGCTTACCAGTATCTTTGAGGGGCAACCACATGTAATAATAGAAGCGATGTCGTTATCAATCCCAGTAATTGCCACTGCGGTTGACGGAGTAAAGGATTTGATCTCTCAAGGCGAGAATGGATTTTTAGTCAAACCTTTCAAATATAACGATATAGCGCTCTTGGCGAATAGGCTATTAGATGATAAAGTATTAAGAGGGTCTGTTGGGTTTAGAGGATATAGTTATTTAAAGACCGAGAAGAGGTTTGACTATATTGAAAATATTAGTAAAATCGAAAGATTATATAATTCTATAGTAAAATGAATAGGGTAGAAGTTTTTAACATAATGCTTGTCTGTTTCGTATTCTCCTTTTTCTTTTCTAGTTTTTTCTATAAAAAGAAAATTAAAGTAGGCAGAAAGGAGCAGTCTACGCACGGTGGAGTTGTAATTTTAGTGACAGTTCTTTTGGGAATATTAATATCTCCTTTAAGAGATACTTACTATGTCTGGAAGCTGTTCCTGCTCTTCTTCTTAATGTTTCTACTAGGTTTTATCGATGATTATAAACATCTCTCTCCTTACCCAAAGTTAATTGCCGAGATCTTTGTAATACTTCTTGCACTTTTTATGGGTTTTAAAACCGAAATCATATATTTCCCTGGTTATCTCAATTACCTTGTTTCTCTGGTTTGGATTTTAATTTTAAGCAATGAGTTTAATTTTTTAGACATAATGGATGGCCTCTCTTTGGGCAGCGTTATAGTTATATCTTTGACATTTACAATAATCGGCTTGATAAACTTCCAGCCTTTTAATCTTCTTTTTGCGGCAATTGTTCTGGCCTCCTGCTTGGGTTTCTTTCCTTACAATTACCGTAAAGCATCTGCTTATCTTGGAGATAGCGGCAGCTTATCGTTAGGTCTGCTTATGGCTATCTTAGCTATATCGTTTAGTTATACGCGAGAAGATAGACCTATGGTCTTATTAACCCCTGTTATTATATTCGGGCTTCCTATTTTTGATTTTTTATATCTTACTATAAGGAGGGCCTGGAAAAGGAAATCTATCTTAAGAAAGAGCCCTGATCACCTTGTAATACTTATGCATATTAATGGAGCCTCCAGGAAAAGAATAATATATAAGTTCTGGCTTATATCCGCAGGTTTTGCTTCTACAGCATTACTGCTTCAGTTTGGTTCGAGTTTTTTAGGTATCGCTGCACTGATTATATCTATATTTCTTTTCTTTGAAATTGCTTTACGATGCTATAAATGAAAAAAAGCGTAAACAATTTAATTCTTGGCTCAGGTATAACAGGGCTGAGCTGCGGCTTACATCTAGAGAATTTAAGTAATAAAAAAGATAGCTGTTTGTCGAACTATTTAATCCTTGAAAAAGAAAATAGTGTTGGAGGTTTAGCTCGCTCCATCAAGAAAAAAGGTTTTATATTTGACTATAGCGCTCATCTCCTGCATTGCAGGGATCCATATTTTTCAAAATGGGTAGAGAGTAATCTTAAGAAGAATCTTAAGCTTCACAAGAGAAATGCTTGGGTGTACTCACATGGGGTATTTACCAAGTATCCTTTTCAGGCGAATTTCTATGGCTTGCCTAGGGATGTAATAAAAGATTGTCTTTTGGGACTCTTGAGCTTAAATGGTTTTAAAGATAGTATGCCCAGTAATTTTGAAGAGTGGTGTTACAGTAAATTTGGCAGCGGAATCTCTAAGCACTTTATGATTCCTTACAATGAAAAGTTTTGGAATATAGCAGCTAAAAAAATTACGTTAGAATGGATAGATGGTTTTATACCTCAGCCGCAGCTTAGGGATATGGTTAAAGGAGGATTTGAATATTCCCATAAAGAGTTTGGCTACCATAGTAAATTTTACTATCCTGTCAATGAAGGGATAGAGCTTTTAGTGAAGAAGATCAGTTCGCAATGTAATAATATAGCACTCAAAGAAAAAGCAGAAAAGATAAACTTAAAAGAGAGATGGGTTCTAACTTCTAGAGGTAGAAAGATTTACTATAATAATCTAGTCTCTACTCTTCCCATGGTGGATTTAAACGATATGATTATTGGAATAGATGACAATATCAGTAATCTTTTTAGTAAGCTAAAGTATATATCTGTTGTTAATATAAATATGGGTATAAAACGGCCCAATATATCAGATAAAGATTGGATCTATTTCCCAGAAGATAATTTCTCTTTTTATCGCATTGGGTTTCCGATGAACTTTGCCCCTTCTTCTACACCTAGTGGTTTCAGTTCAATATACATAGATATTTCTTATTCAGATCCTTCAGCTATTAATAAGGGGAAAGCAGGTATGGTTGAGCGGGTAAAAGCTGATTTGATCAAACTGGGTATTATTGGAGAAGAAGAAAATATCCCAGTTATAGATTATAATGACATAAAATATGCTTATATACTTTATGATAAAAATTGGTCTCATGCTCGAGGTGGGATTATCGATTATCTTTTAAAAAACTCTGTATATCCTGCTGGGCGGTTTGGTTCTTGGAGCTATCTGTCTATGGAGGGGTGTTTTTTAGAGGGTAAGAGAGCAGCTAACATGCTGAAGAGATGAAACATTTAATAGTTTTTTGTTGCAATGTTTAATGAACTAGGTCTTTATATAAGACTCTATCCTAAAATTTTAAATCTTGGATTCATAAGAGAGGCGATATGGTATCTCTTAAAAGGTGTTAGCAAGCATCCAATATCAATAAATTTTCTAATAACTTCTAGGTGTAATTTTAGGTGTAAAATCTGTAGTTATTACGGTAATTCAGAGGCTAATTCCCCTGAGCTGAGCTTTCAGGGGATTACAGATTTTCTAGATCAGGTTCAGACTTTTAAGCCCATAATCTTTTTAGGCGGCGGAGAACCTTTTGTAAGAGACGATATATATTCTATATTGAAGGAGATAGAGAAGAGAGGGCTTAAGGTAATAGTGTCGACAAATGGTTACTTGTTAGACTTAGATAAAATATCTTCTTTAAATTTAGATTCACTCATCTTCTCTCTTTATGGGTCTGAGTCGATTCATGATAGCATTACTGGAGTTCCGGGTTCTTATTCTGTGGTTGTTAAAAAAATAAAAAAAATAGCGGCTGATAATATGGTTAAAAATTTAATTGTATCTACAGTTCTATTACCTTTAAATTTTAAGTCTCTCCTTGAATTTAGTGATTCTGTTTTTGCTCTGGGGGTTGATTCAATTAAAATCGAAAACCTTAATTATCTAACAGAAGAAGAGTTTAAGCGTTCTGCTAAAAAGAAAGGCGGCCTTGTTTTAAGACCTCACACTCTTGTTTTAGAGAAGCACTGCTTCAGTAAATTTGACTTGGAGTATGTTTGGAATAACATCAATATTCTAAGAAGAAAATATAAAGGCAGATTGTTTTTGAAGCCAGCTTTAAACAAGAGAGATTTTTTAAAATGGTATTGCGATGGCAAGGCTTTTAAGGGCTGCCATTTTATAAGGCATTCTACCTTTGTCTCACCTTCTGGAGATATTATACCTTGTCAATTTTTAAGGGAAACTAAGCTTGGAAAAATAGACAGCAATGCTGTAGAATATATATGGAACTCAAAGAGATATAATGATTTTAGAGAGTTTATGCAAAAAGCCGGCTTAGAAGTTTGTAAACGTTGTTGCAAGTAAAAGGTTTTAAATTATGGATTTTGAACAAAAATGGAATAGGGCTGTAAAAAATACCGAAATAGAGAAAAGTTGGGCAGGCTATTTAAATACCAGCTCAAGTACAGTGCTTTCCTATATAATGCTCTCTGAGTCTATGCTTGATAGTTCAGATACTGTTGTCAGAAAAGGTAGGGTTGAGGTAACACGGCCTTTAATATACTTGCCGGATAACAATCCTGTATTTAAAGGCTTTGAGTTATCAGAGCATAATTTATTTGATAACTCTGCTATAACTTTTCTTTTATTGAGAGGAGTAAGTTTTCCTTCTTTAAAGTATCAAAATAGTGTTTACTCTTTGGATATTGATAATCTCTCCTTAAATGAGGTGGTTAAAAAGCATAAGAGAGAGCTTCAAAGACTAGAGGATGTTAAGACCGGTCTCATAGTAGGGCCTGACGATTACTGGCACTACTCTCTTGCTATTTATGTTGCGGCGCTGGCTTCTAAGTCTGCTTCTAATGACATAGAGAGATACCTCGAAGATTTAAAAGGTAAATTTAGAGATAGATGATCTTATGTTAAGGAGTAAGAAAGCACGTATTTAACTGTATAAAAGGAGGTTAAGATGGAAGAGAGAGAAGTTTTTGCAAAAATTAATGGCTTGATAGAGAATATCGAAAAAGTTATATTAGGAAAACATGATGCTGTTAGACTGGCAGTAGCTGTATTTCTATCCGAAGGTCATCTATTGATGGAGGATGTTCCTGGAGTAGGTAAGACTGTGCTTGCTAAATCTATGGCTAAATCATTTTCAGCAAGTTTTAGAAGGATACAGTTTACGCCCGACCTTCTTCCTTCAGATGTTACGGGCAGCTATATATTTAATCAAAAAAATTCCGAATTTGAATTTAGGTCCGGTCCGGTATTTGCCAATATAGTTATAGCTGATGAGATTAATCGCGGTACGCCTAGGACACAGAGTGCTCTTTTAGAGCCTATGGAAGAGTTTCAAGTAACTGCCGATGGCAATACTTTTCAGCTTGATAAGCCATTTTTCTTGATAGCAACTCAGAACCCCGTTGAGAGGGAAGGCACCTATTTTCTTCCCATCTCACAGTTAGACAGGTTTTTAGTTAAGATGGGGATGGGGTATCCCGATAAAGCTCAAGAGACTCAAATTCTTTTAGACAGAGAGAAAGATGATCCTTTGGATAAAATCGAGCCTGTAATTACCAAAGAAGAAATTCTTGAGATTCAAAATTTTGTAAGAACCATCAAAGTGGATGCCAAGATATACGAATATGTTATCAATATAGCACAGATGACTCGCGAAACCGATAAGCTTATTCTAGGAGTGAGCCCTAGGGCATCTCTTGACTTATTTAGATTATCTCAAGCCCTGGCCCTAATGGAGGAGAGAACATATTGTATTCCTGACGATGTTAAGAAAGCTGCTCCGCTAGTCTTTGCTCATAGGGTTATACCATCTTCACCTGCAAAGGCTCAGATTGGAAATACTCAGGAGATAATTAAAAAACTAGTAGATGAAATCTCCGTCCCTATCTAATAACAAGGGTTACTGCGTTTTAACAGAGCTTGGCTTCTATGCTCTGATTGTAGCGGTATTTTTGACTTTTTTTGGTTTCATACTACAGTCTAATCTAATCTATCTCGTAGCCTCAGGACTTTGGGGGCTTATATTGACTGACTTTCTGCTCTCTTTTCTTTCTTTGAGGGGAATAAGGGTTATGAGATTTGCTCCAACCCATGCAGTCAGAGACGAAGATTTTAAAGTAAGAATAAAATTAGAGAATAGAGGATTCTCTAAGTATTTGATAAAGCTGACTGATAGTAGTTTCACTAAAAATATACCTGGAGTAGAGCTTCCTATTATACCTAGCTTAAAAAGCAGGGAGACTTTAGAGTTTGATTATATTATTAAAATAAAAGCAAGAGGTGTCCATAATCTTGAATCTGTTCAAGCAGAGAGCAGCTTTCCTCTTGGCCTTTGGAAGAGAGTTGTAAATTTTTCCTACAGGTCCAAAATCACCATATATCCTGAATTTTATGAGGTGCCTCAATTTGCGGTATCTTATAGGGGTATGAGGTCGGAGTTTGCAAATACATCTTCTAATAGGTCTGGTATGGGCGGCAACTTTTTACAGATACGAAAGTATCAATATGGGGATAGCTTAAAGAATGTTCACTGGAGAGCAACGGCTAGAACAGGAAAGCTTATGATTAGAGAGTTAGAGAAATTTACTCTTTCAAACCTCTCTATAGTACTAGATAGTTCCTCTAACATGGTATTGGGATTACTTGAGGAATCTAATTTTGAATATGCAATTAAAACAGTTGCAACTATAGCCAATAAAGCTTTAAGCACTCGCTACCATGTAAAGTTTATATACTATGATCAGATTAAAAAGAAAATTGAGTTTAAGAAGGCTTATGGCCGAATGACTCCCATATTAGATAGCCTTTCCAAGGTAGGTATGACGGATAGAGTAGATGTCAAAGACCTCGTAGATGCTGCTATACCTGAGATTGAAAGAGAGTCTGTTGCAGTATTTGTCTTATTATCTCTTAACTCTGATGTCACTCAAAAAATCATACAACTTGCAAATCAGGGTATTGATTCTGTGCTTGTAGTATTTGATCCCAGGTCTTTTGCTGCTGTTCTGGATAAGAATATTGGGGATTTTTATAATGTTTTCTCTCAGCTTATGAACGGAGAAGCGTCCTATCTAACTGGTGAGGGTATAAGGGTGTATATGGTAAAACACGGCGATAGCATACCTGATGCGTTAAGCAGGCCGCATATGTTTTTATCTTCTTAAAATGTTTTATATTATTTCATTTTTACTGGTAAGTATCGGTATAGCAGCTCTTCCGCTTATTGAAGGGGTAGGCTCTAGCCTGCTTCTTGCAGGTTCTATTTTTACTTTTGGCTTTGTATTGACGCAGCTGATTAAAATATTCCACTTTTCAAAAAATATTGCCAGAGCACTGTTGTTTATTGCTTCAATTGTTGGGGCTGGAGCATTTTTTACTTCAGGTAATTCTGGAGAGTGGGCAATCGTATGGTTGGTGTGGTATTTTATACTCTCTTTTCAGATTATAAGCATCTTTAGTTCTAAAGATGCAAAGAGCTGGTTCAGCTCCTATCTCCTGAGTTTTATTCAGCTTTCTCTGGGCGGTATTTTTACAGAAAAATTGTTTTTCTTGGTTATATTCTCTCTTTATTTAGCGTTGTCAGTATTTGGTTTTATTTTTCTGCTTCCTAAATTACAGATACGAGAAAAAATTTTAAAATTGATAAAACCCCGCCTAGATTTAGCAAGATGGGGCGCCTTAACAACTGTTAATGTCTTTTTTGTGACAGGGTTAGTTTTTCTCGTTCTACCAAGGACTCAAGATCCATTATTTGCAGTTAAAAAAGAGATGCATCTTGTTGAGAGGCTAAAAAAAGAAGTTGATTTTACAGAGGAAATGACAAAAGAGGAAGCTATGAGTTTGCCGGATGAGGTTGAGTTAGGAACTATATCCGAATTAAAAAACGAAAATAAGATTCTAATGTTGGTAGAGACAGAGAAGCCATTTCTTTTTAAGGCCCAGACTTTTAACTATTATAACGGTAGTAACTGGATCAAGTATGGCAGTAAGCCTGTGGCTATCAGAGTTAAAGACGAGAAGATTAATTTTAAACCACTTTATTTAAGAAAAGAACTTTTTGCAAAAATGACTCCCGATAAGTTTTACCATCAAAAATTTTATATTAGGAATTATTCTCAAAATCTTATTTTAGGGTCGTATCCTATCATAAGTTTGTCTGGTTCAGGTATAGAAGAGATTAAGATAGATCATTTTGAAAATATTTATTTGCAGAGAAAGCTTAAATTTGGAGATGAATATGAGGTAGTCTCTGTCGACAAGAGCTATCCTTCCAATTATTTAAGATCATTGTCGAGGCAATATCCTAAAGAGATTATGGATCTATATCTTCAGCTTCCACCCGATTTAGATAAAAGATTAATGGATTTAACTTCTGAGATTTTAAAATATACTCCTCCCAATATCTATGATGAGTTAATTACGATTAGAAAATATTTAAAAGAGCATTGCGTTTATAGTAGGTTGACAGGCAAGAGCCCAACGCTCTATGAGTTTCTTTTTGATAAGAAGCCTGGCGATTGTGAATATTTTGCAACAGCCCTGGCTTTGATGTTGCGTTACCGCAATATTCCTACGCGGCTTATTGTAGGATTTTCAGGTGGAGAATTTGATTCTCAGAAGAGGACTTCTATAGTTTATGCTAAGAATGCCCATGCCTGGATAGAGGTTTTCTTTCCGACTATAGGTTGGTTGCCTTGCGATGCAACTCCTAAAGCTCTTCCTCAAGAGCAGTGGGAGGAAGAACCTAAGGTACTGGTCTTAAAACCTCAGAAAAGTTCAGAGGATAAAGGTTCTACTGGTGAAAGTAGTATTGAGAGCGGGTCTGGAGAGATTGCCTATTCGAAACAGAGTTCAGAGAGTGAGAGGATTACCGAAGAGGGTGTTCCAGAAGAAGATCTCTTGCCAGAAGATTACTATTTTAAAGATAAGCTCTCTCAATATAGTCTTCCCAAGGAAGAGGCTGTCTTTTCTGGGGAGTTTTTTGAAGAAGCAGCTCCTGCTGAAGACAGCCTTGATTCAGGTTCTGAGCTGGAAGAAGAAGTTTCACCTGAAGAGCTGGCTGTTGAAGAGAGAGAGGCAGTTACTTTTGAAGAGGAGGCTGTCTCTAGCGAAAGTTTGCTGGATAAAAATTCTGTTTCTGAAGAGATCTTTGCAAAAGAAGAGACAGAGGATTGGTTTTATAAAGAGGATAGTGTTTCAGAAGAGGGGGCAGCTGGAGAGGGGGTAGCTGAAGAAGAGCCTCAATTAGAAAAAGATGTTTTTGAGGAGATTATATTTTCTGGAGAGGAAGAGGATCTTGCTGAAGAGTTAGAAGAGTCGATGGCTAAGGACATTGTTTCTACAGAAGAAGATCTGTTATCTTTTGCTCAAGGTGAAGACAAGGCCGAATTTACTGGATTAGAGTCTGAGATTGAAAAGGAAGAGAGTATTGTTGAGGAAGATAAGCTTGCCTTAGATGCCGAAGGTTTAGAAGAGGCTGTTCTGACTGAAGAACTCAAAGAAGAACAGGACGGTGAAGGATCTACCGAAGCGGATTCTCTAAAAGAGATTACGGATGAGATATCAAACGAGGGTTTTGCCGAAGAACAAGAAGAGAAAATGGATTCTCTCTCTGAAAGCGAAGAGGCCTCTGATAAGGAGTTCTTAGAAGAGGGGCTCTCTATTGAGGTAGATGATGTCGAAGAGCTTGAAGATAGATCAACATCTTTAGTTCAGAGTTTTGAGGAAGATAAAACAGGAGATGTCTTTGAAGTGAAGCCTGAGGAGGATAGTTCTGGTATAGAGGAAGAGTCTACTGGGAGTCCTTCTGTAGAGGAAGAGATATCTGAGCCTGAAGACATCTCTGAAGAGCTATTATCTTCTAGTGAAAGTGGGATATCAGAAGAGGATCTGCTTGCTGATGAAGGTTTGGTTGTTGAAGACAGCGCTCCATTAGAAGAAGAGATGCTTCCGAGTCAGGAGATTCAGGTTGAGAATTTGATTGCTGAGGAAGATGTTTTATCTGAGTCGTACTTGTTGCCCAAAGATACTTTAGCGGCTGAAGAAAAGGAAGAAATAAGTGGGAGTGCAGACTCAGAAGATAGAGAAGAAGAGATTATTTCTGATCTTGAAATTATTGATGAGGGATCTCTTTTTGAAGAGGGTGTGATTTCAGAAGAGATGCCAGCAGAAGATGTATTTTTAGAAGAAGATATTAGTTTAGAAGAGGTTAGAGATGTTCTTTTTGACGAAAAGCTGGCCTCAGAAGAACTGCCTGAAGAGTTAGAAGAAGAGGTTTTTGAGAAAGATGTTGTTTTTGAGCCCGATCTAAAGAGCTTGAAAGAGGAGCCCCTTGATGATGTTGTTGAGATAATTGAAGATAAATTAATGTCTGAGGGGATTGAAGGTAAGATAGAAGATTATTTAGTTGAAAATATTCTTTTTGATGATGATTTTGAAAAATTAATTGCTGATCAAAGCTTAACAGAGGTTGAAGATGTTATAGAGGATGATTTTGAGATCGAAGAACTTTCTGCTGAAGATATGATTCCTGATGATGATTTGACTTCAGGTGAGATGAGCTTATTATTTAAGATTTTGAAAGATAAGCTCAAAGAGTGGGTTTTTGGGTTCTCTTATTATACTCAGGCTCTAATAGTGGATTTTATTAAGGGAATATTTGGAGGAATTAAAGATTTTCTTTATGGTGTAGGTGCTAATATTTATAATCATCTTAAAAACAACAGAAATCCGTATGCTCTATCTTTTGTCACTATTATTGTAGTATATCTCCTGTGGACATTTTTAAAGGAATTAATCAGAAAGAAGAAGGAGAAGCAGCAGGTGCGCAGATTGTTTCCCCAGAAAAAGCTTACTAAAGAAGAGAAGAAGGTTAGGAATTTCTATTTTCAGGTATTAGATCTTTTAGCTAAAGCAGGCTATAAGAGGCTACCAAATTTAACGCCGCGTGAATTTTCTCATCAAATTATCAGTAAAGGTTTTAGTATTTCAAAAGATTTCTACCATCTCACAGATATGTTTTATAGAATAAGTTTTGGTCAAATTGAGCTTGAGGTACAGGAGTTAAGAAAAGTTGATCTTATCACAGCTTCAATTAGAGAATGGACCAAAGAGACAAGACGCTAGTATTTTTTTATATATGAGCAGAGCTCTTTTTGTTATAATTATCAATTGATATTATTTGCTGAATTTTGATATGAAAATTATAAAAGTAGGTCTCATAGGTTTTGGTACAATAGGAGAGGAAGTAGCGGAATACTTAGTGAAAAACCGTGCTTATTTGAAAGAAAAGAGTGGAGTTAGATTCGAGCTTTCAAGAATTGCAGAGAGAGAGACCAAGAAAGTTCCCTCAAAGTATAAAAAGATCCTAACTTCTAAAGCAGAAGATATAATAAAAGATAAGAGTATAGATGTTGTTATTGAGCTTATTGGGGGAATTAAAGATGCAAGAAAATATATACTGGGTGCTTTTAGAAGCAAGAAGCATGTCATAACTGCAAATAAGGCTCTTTTGGCTGAAGATGGAAAGAATCTTTTTATCAAAGCCAAAGAGAATGGAGTGGCTTTAAAATTTGAAGCTTCTGTCTGCGGCGGAATTCCTGTGATAGATAATATTGTTAACTCTTTAGCAGCCAACGATATTCAATACATTTTAGGTATAGTTAATGGCACCTCTAATTACATTCTTACTGTTATGGAAGAACAGAATGCTTCAATGAAAGAGGCCCTTGATATTGCTAAAGGTAGAGGATATGCAGAGAGCAATCCAAGTTTAGATTTAGAAGGAATAGACTCTTCTCATAAGCTTGCTGTCATAGCAAGGCTGGCGTTTGGTTTTAGTCCAGATTTTTCTAAAATCTATAAAGAAGGAATAACATTTATCTCAAATTTAGATATCAGATATGCTAAAGAGTTAGGTTATAGAATAAAACTTTTATTGATTGCAAGGAGATCTTCTGGAGGTCTTCTGGAAGCAAGAGTGCACCCTGTTTTGCTTCCCCTGGACCATATGCTCTCTTCAGTAAAAGGAGTTTTTAATGCACTCTTTATTGAAGGTGATTTGACTGGAGAGATGCTCTTTTATGGTAAAGGAGCGGGCAGCAAGCCTACAACTTCAGCTGTAATAGCGGATTTAATAAGCCTAGCTGCTATTGTAGGAGAGAAGGGTTTTTCAAGCTACAATTATATTGATGCAAGGATCAAAGGATTAAAGGATATTAATGATATAGATTTTAGATATTATATTAGATTTATGGCGCTTGATAAACCTGGTGTTCTAGCTAAAATTTCCGGAGTTTTATCTAGTTACGGTATAAGTATTGCAAATGTAACCCAAAAAGATAGAGCAAGAGCTTCCTCTGTGCCAATAGTTATGATGACCCATAAGGCAAATGAAAAGAATATGAGAAAAGCATTAACTAAGATAGAGAGATTAGATGTTATAGTTAAGAGGCCGATATCTATCAGGGTAGAGAGATGAAGTGGCAGGGAGTTATAAATCAGTATAGAGAATATTTGCCTATAGGGGATAAAACCCCCGTTGTCACTCTTCAAGAAGGTAATACACCTCTTCTCTATTCATGCTTTTTATCTGAGGAGCTGGGGAATAGTTCTCAGGTTTACTTGAAGTTCGAAGGAGCTAACCCTACAGGATCTTTTAAAGATAGAGGTATGACGCTTGCTGTTTCAAAAGCTCTAGAAGAAGGCAGTAAAGCTGTTATATGTGCCTCAACAGGTAATACCTCTGCTTCAGCAGCAGCTTATTCAGCAAAATGTGGATTAAAATGTGCGGTGCTCATCCCTAATGGTGCTATAGCTAAAGGCAAATTGACTCAGGCTCTGGCTCATGGTGCTCAAGTTTTGGCTGTAGATGGCAACTTTGATGATTGTCTAAAAATAGTAAAAGAGATAACAGATAATTTTCCTATCACACTTGTGAATTCGCTTAACCCCTATAGGATAGAAGGGCAGAAAACAGGTTCTTTTGAGATCTCTGATTTTTTAGGTGATAGTCCAGATTTTAATTTTATACCGGTTGGAAATGCTGGAAATATTACTGCTTATTGGAAGGGTTATAAGGAATATAAAAGTAAAGGTAAGATAACCAAGTTGCCTAAAATGATGGGTTTTCAGGCATCTGGATCTGCTCCTATTGTCTGTGGTCATCCGATAGAGAACCCTGAAACAATTGCAACGGCTATTAGAATAGGAAATCCTGCTTCCTGGGAAAAGGCCGAAGAGGCTCGAGATGAATCCGGCGGTTGCATAAGAGATGTAACAGATAGAGAGATATTGAATAGCTATAAGCTCTTAGCTTCCCGGGACGGCATATTTGTTGAACCTGCTTCTGCAGCTTCCGTTGCAGGGTTATTAAAACTTATTGAAGAAGGATATTTTAAAGATTGTAATAATATAAAGGTCGTAGCTATTCTTACAGGCCATGGATTGAAGGATCCTGATATTGCAATGAAAGAGTCTCAGGAACCAATTGAAGTTGAAGCGGATATAGGGAAGATTATAGATATTATAGGTATCTAGCGTTTGTTAAACCACAGTGTTGTTTTTTATAACAGGAGGTATGTTATGGTAAAGGTAGATAGTGAAGAGAAAAAAACTCAACAGGATTCAGGGAAATTAAAAGCATTAGGTCTGGCATTAGGTCAGATTGAAAAAGAGTTTGGTAAGGGTTCTATAATGAGGCTGGGTTCAGAGGTCAAACTGGACATCCCTTTTATATCTACAGGTTCAATAAGCTTGGATTTAGCTTTAGGCATAGGCGGTGTTCCAAGAGGTAGGGTTATTGAAATATATGGCCCAGAATCAAGCGGAAAGACTACTCTTGCACTTAGTATAGTAGCTAAGGCTCAGGAAGCAGGAGGTATTGCGGCTTTTATTGATGTGGAACATGCGCTTGATCCTGGCTACTCAAATAAGATAGGTGTTAATATGGATGATCTTTTGATATCGCAGCCTGACACCGGGGAACAGGCTTTAGAAATAACGGAATATCTTGTTCGCTCTAACGCTGTCGATATAATAATTATTGATTCTGTTGCTGCCTTAGTTCCAAAAGCTGAGATAGCGGGTGATATGGGCGATAGTTTTATAGGGCTACAAGCCCGTCTTATGTCTCAGGCTATGAGAAAACTCACTGCTGCAATAAGCAAATCTAAAACCTGTGTTATCTTTATTAATCAGATAAGAGAGAAGATAGGAGTTATGTTTGGTAACCCTGAGACTACACCTGGCGGTCGTGCTCTTAAGTTTTATTCATCTGTTAGAATAGATGTCAGAAGAGCGGGCGTTATAACATCAGATGATAAGCCAATTGGTAATACAGTTCGAGCAAAGATAGTTAAAAATAAAGTTGCTCCTCCTTTTAAAAAAGCCGAATTTGACATAATCTATGATGAAGGTATCTCCTATGAAGGCGGGCTAATAGATATGGGTGTTGATCTAGGGATTATAGTTAAATCCGGTAGCTGGATATCTTATGGCGATGAGAAGTTAGGCCAGGGCAAAGATAATTCCAGAGTCTATTTAAAAGAGAACAAGAAGTTGGCAAAAGAGATAGATGGTAAAATAAGAGCTAGTATCTCCGGAGACAGCAGTTGAATCTAGAGGGGTAGGGTGGATTCTTTTAGGTATGCTCAGATGCTTTTAAAATATCGGCCGCGTTCTGAAGAAGAGATTAAAGAGAGGCTCTCTCTGCGAGGTTATGATAGTGAGAGCATTAAAGAAGTTGTAGAAAAATTAAAACAATGCGATTTTATAAACGATTTAGAATTTGCAAAGTATTGGATGAGGTATCGCCTTTCATCTAACCTTAGAAGTAAGTTCTTTACAGTACTTGAACTTAAGAGAAAGGGGGTCTCGAAAGAGATTATTGAGAGCGTATTGAGGGATTTTGACATTGTAAACGAAAAAGATATTGTGTTTAGTCTTGCTGAAAAGAAGGTGAAAAGCATGAATAAGATTAAAGATAGTTTAACAAGAAGGCGTAGGCTATATGCTTATCTAGGAAGAAGAGGATTTGGGTCTTCAATTTCAAGAGAAGCAGTTAATAGTGTTTTAAGTGATTAGAGTATTATGAAGACAGACGAAATTCGCACTAAATTTTTAGAATTTTTTAAAAACAAGGAACATAAAGTCTTTATTTCCGACAATCTTGTTCCTTCAGGAGATAGAACGGTTCTATTTACTTCTGCAGGGATGAATCAATTTAAACCTTATTTTTTAGGAACAAAAAATGATATCAAAAGAGCAGCTAGCTCTCAGAAGTGCCTCAGAACTGATGATCTTGAAAAAGTAGGCAAGACCTCATCGCATCATACCTTCTTTGAGATGCTTGGCAACTTTTCTTTTGGTGATTATTTTAAAGAAGATGCCATAGTTTGGGCCTGGGAATTTATAGTTGAGATAATTAAAATTCCGAAAAATAAGCTATGGATCTCTGTCTATGAGGAAGATGAAGATTCGTTTAATATTTGGATCAGTAAGATTAATTTCCCTCAGGAACGGATTGTAAAGCTGGCAGCTGATAAAAATTTTTGGCCTGCAGATGCAATAAAAAACGGACCTAATGGTCTTTGCGGCCCCTGCTCTGAGATCTTCTATGACTTAGGGGAAAGCTATGGCTGCTCTTCAGATAATTGTGATCCGGGGTGTGACTGCGGAAGGTTTATTGAAATATGGAATCTTGTCTTTACTCAATTTAACAGAAAAGAGAAGAATGGAGAAGGTTTCTTAGAGCCGCTTCCTACTAAAAATATTGATACTGGAATGGGTCTTGAGAGAGTGGCCTCTGTCCTTCAGGGTGTTGATACAAATTTTAAGATAGATATATTTATACCTATAGTTAAAGAGATAGATGTCCAAATTAAAAATTCTAAAAGCAGGTCTGATTTAGATGTTTATGCCATTGCAGATCATATAAGAGCTGTTTCATTTGCTATTGCAGAAGGAGTATTACCTTCTAATGAAGAGAAGGGTTATGTAGTAAGAAAGATTATCAGAAAGGCAGTTTGGCATGGCTACAAAATGGGGTTGAAAGACCTGTTTCTCTATAAGCTTGTAGCGGTTGTCTCTTCTGTTATGAAAGCTGCCTACCCTGAGCTGGAGAAGAGGTGTGAGTATATATCTTCGGTAGTGAAGTCGGAAGAGGAGAGATTTCAGAATACTATCGACTCAGGCCTTATGAGGTTAAATGATTTAATGGATAAATTAAAAAAGGACAAAAAAGATAGGATAGCAGGAGAAGATGTTTTTAAGCTCTATGATACATTTGGTTTTCCTTATGAGTTGACCAGAAAAGTTGCTCAGGAGGAAGGATTTAAAATAGATCTAAATGGTTTTAATCAAGCTTTAGATAAACAGAAAGAGAGGTCTAAGTCTTCCAGTCAAATGAAGGATGAGATATTTTCAAAAGATAAAGAGTTATTAAGAGAGGTAGTTCTTACAGATTTTATTGGTTATGAAGATAATATTTGTGAATCTCAGATAGCAGCGATATTTAATACGGAGTTGAATGAATCTTTTACTGAAGTAGATAGCGGCGAAGCGGTGATATTGACTGCTAAGACGCCATTCTATGGTAAAGGAGGTGGTCAGGCTGCAGATAAGGGTAAATTGAGCTCTAGAGATTTTATAGCAGAAGTATTTGATGTCAAGAATGTAGATGATAGAGTGCTGCATTTTGTAAAAATAATTAAGGGCAAGATTAGAGACAAGAGCAAGGTGTTTTTTATAGTAGATAAAGAGCAGAGATTGGCTATAGCGCGTAACCATACGGCAACTCATCTTCTTCATGTGGCGCTAAGAGAGGTGCTTGGAGCTCATATTGAACAGGCAGGTTCTTCTGTTGGTCCTCATAAGCTAAGATTTGATTTCAATCATTTTAAGGCATTATCTAGCGAGGAGATTGAAGAGGTTGAAAATGAGGTTAATAAACACATATTAGCTAATTTAAAAGTTAATACAAAAAACGTTTCTTTTGAGCAGGCAAAAAAAGAAGGCGCAATGGCTTTATTTAGCGAGAAGTATGGTGATAAGGTTAGGGTAGTAGATATATTAGGAGTAAGCAAGGAGCTTTGTGGGGGGACACATGTTGATTATACCGGAGATATTGGGCTCTTTAAGATAATTTCAGAGACTTCTTCTTCAGGCGGCGTTAGAAGAGTGGAAGCGATAACAGCCAGAGAAGCTCGGACTTATTTTAAATCAAAAGAGTCGACATTAAAGCAAGTGCTGGATCTATTAACAACTACTGAATCTAAAGTTGTTAAAGAAGTAGAAGGTTTGATGAAAACAGTTTGCTTATCGCAAGAGCATAGTAAGAATTTAGAGAAAGGAGATATTGATAAAGAGGCTGAAGGATTAATAATTAAATCTGAGAAGATAGAAGATTTACTATTCATAGTTAGAGAGATAGATGGGGAGGCTGATTACATCTCTTTACTGTCGGATAAAATAAAAACCAAGTCTAAAAATAATACGATTATTATGCTATACTCTTTTATTGATGGAAAGGTTAAGCTTGTTTTGAGCTTAACTAAGGATTTAGCTGGAAAAGGTTTTGATGCCAGAGTTATGCTCGATAAGATCTCTACTCTGATAGATGGAGGTGGCGGTGGTCGAGCAGAATTTGTTAAAGCCGGGGGAAAAGATATTACTAGAATAAAAGAAGCAATAGATTTAATAAGAAAGGAAATTGGAGATAATTTATGAAGTGTGTTGGTTTATCAAGTAAGGAATTTGAAAAACTCTGCAATAGAAGTTTTAATAAAAATCAGAGATTAAATAATACGGTAGCTAATATTATCTCTGAAGTTAGTAATCATGGAGACAGGGCGCTGCTGCAGTATACAAAAAAATTCGATAAGGTTAATATAAAGCAGAGAAGCATTAAGGTTACAGAATCTGAAATAAGCGCAGCTTTTCAGAATATAAGCCCTTCTTTCGTAACCCATATCAAGCAGTCTATAAACAATATTACAAAGTTTCACCAACAGCAGGGCCTGAAGTCTTTCAGGATTAAAACAGAAGAAGGGGCTATCTTAGGGGAAGAAGTACAGCCTCTTGATAAAGTAGGTGTCTATATTCCTGGAGGTACTGCTCCTTTAGTCTCAACTATTCTAATGACCGTTCTCCCGGCTAGAGTTGCTCAAGTTAAAGAGATATATCTTGCTTCTCCTCCACAGCGGGACGGCGATATTAATCCATATATACTTGTGGTTGCAAGCCTGCTTAAAGTCAAAAATATTTTTAAGATGGGCGGAGCTCAGGCTATAGCTGCTCTTGCCTTTGGAACAAAAACTGTAACTAGGGTAGATAAAATAGTTGGCCCTGGAAATAAATATGTGACGGAGGCTAAAAGACAGCTCTATGGTTACGTTGATATTGACACACTTGCTGGGCCTAGCGAAGTTGTTGTTATAGCCTCTAAATTTACTAAAGGTGATTATGTCGTCCAGGATTTAAAAGCCCAAGCAGAGCATAAAGACGGCGTTGCTATACTGATAACTCCTAGTAAAACTCTAGCAAATTATGTAAAGGATAAAGTCTCAAAAGGGTATCTGATAAAAGTTAAAAACTTAGATCAGGCTATAGATGTTGCAAATAAGATTGCACCGGAACATCTTGAACTTCTTGTCCAAAGGCCTCACAGGTTGGTTAAGAGGATAAAGAATGCAGGCGCTGTATTCTTGGGCCCTTATAGTCCGACAGCTGTGGGCGATTATATTGCCGGTCCTTCACACGTATTGCCGACTTACGGAACAGCTAGGTTTTTCTCGGGACTTTCGGTGAGAGATTTCTTAAAAACACAATCTATTATAAATTATTCTAAAAAGGCATTGGAAAAGTATTATCCTACTTTAGAGCTTCTGTCCGAGATAGAAGGCCTTAAAGAGCATTTAAACTCTGTAAAGATAAGGTTGTCATGAAATTTTTGTTTAAAAGTAAGAAAAAAAGGCGAGTCTCTAAGATTGAGAGAAAGACAAGAGAGACTAATATAAAGATAGTCTTAGATTTGGATGGAAGCGGTAAATATCATATTGATACCGGGATAGGTTTTTTAAACCATATGCTGGAACTTTTTGTTTTTCATGGCAAGTTTGATTTGAATTTAAAAGCAAAAGGGGATTTAGACGTAGATATTCACCACGTAAATGAAGATATTGGCTTAACTCTTGGCGAGGCTTTCAGGGAGGCGCTTGGAGATAAGAATCAGATAAAAAGGTTCGGATTCTACGCTCCTATGGATGAAGCACTAGTAAGAGTTGTTCTAGATATTTCAAGTAGACCTTCTCTGAATATCAAGACCGAGATTGAATTAAAAAGTCTAGATGGATATGAGTTTTTTGATTTTAAACATTTTTTAGAAGGTTTTGCTCAAAAATCCGGACTCAATCTACATGTCGATGTTTTTAAAGGAGAGAGCATGCATCATATATTCGAAGCTGTTTTTAAAGCTCTGGCGAAAGCATTGAAAGAAGCTGTTAAGATTGATCCTGATTCCAGCGGCGTACCTTCCACGAAAGGAAAACTGTAAGTGCTGTTAATACCTGCTATAGATATAAGAGATTCTAAAGTTGTACGATTAATAAAAGGGGATTTTACTCAGAGTAAGATATACTCCGATGATCCTTTAGATATTGCCTGGAATTACAAAAATTCTTTTATACCCAGAGTTCATATTGTTGATCTGGATGCAGCTTTAAAAGGAGACTCATCTAACAAAGAGCTAATAAAGAGGATTGTATCTGAGGTTGGATTAGAAGTTGAGCTTGGGGGCGGGATAAGAGACGAAGATACAATTGTAGATTATCTTAATGCGGGGATAAAGTATCTTATAGTAGGAACAAAGGCATATAGAGATCCTAGCTGGTTTAAAAAGATGTTATCTAAATATGCTCAGCACCTTATTTTGGGATTAGATCTTTCTGATCAGCAGATAAAGATATCCGGCTGGACTGAGACCATAGGCTCAGAGACAGAGAGCTTAGTCGCAGATTTTATAGATTCTGGGCTTAAGAGCTTAATTTATACTGATATATCAAGAGATGGAACTTTGGAAGGAATCAATGTAGAGTCTTTAAAAGAATTTCTGGATAGTATTAGAGGTTTAAATTTAAGTATTATAGTATCTGGTGGTGTTAAAAGTATGGAAGACGCGGTTAATCTATCAGCTGTTGAAGATCCCAGAATAGAGGGTCTCATAGTAGGTAAAGCTTTATATGAAGGTAGAATAAGTTTAGAAGATTTAAAAGGGGGATTTTATGAGTAAGAGGTCTATATTTAATGACTTAAAATTGAATCAACAAGAATTAATACCAGTAATAGTTCAGGATTATAAAAGCGGCGATGTTTTAATGATGGCTTATATGAATAGTGATTCTATTAAAAAGACGTTGGAGGATGGAAAAGCCTGCTTCTATAGCCGTTCTCGTCAGAAGCTCTGGTTAAAAGGCGAGACGTCTGGAAACTTTCAAATGGTTCGCGATGTCTATCTCGATTGTGATAACGATACTATACTGCTTAAGGTTGATCAGGTTGGGAAAGGAGCATGTCATACCGGGAATTGGAGCTGTTTCTATAAGAAAGTTGATTTAAAGAGCGGTGATTTTGAGAATGAAGATAACGCCTGATTATCCGGATTTTAAAAAATTAAGTAAAAAGGGGAACCTCATTCCTGTATATAGCGAGGTTCTCTCTGATAGGTGTACTCCTTTTTCTCTCCTTGAAAGGTTTAAAAAAGAGAACCACTCTATCTTGTTAGAATCTATAATCGGCGGAGAGCATATAGCTCGTTACTCTTTTGTGGGGGTCTCACCTGTCAAAGTAATAAAGTCTAAAGGCAATGTGATGGAGATATTATCTGAGAGTAAAAAAAAGACTATCAAGATAAAGACGGATGTTTTAGACGAAATAAAGAATGAGCTTTCACGTTACAAATATGTCTCTTTAAGGGAGTTGCCTCGCTTTTCAGGAGGTTTCGTAGGCTACCTATCTTATAATCTGGTAAGATATTTTGAAAATATTCCTCAAAATAATCCGGATAGGCTATCTCTCTACGATGTTTTTCTTATGGAGATTAGAGACCTCTATATCTTTGATCATATAAAGCAAAGATTAATACTCTTGACCCATGCATATATTGAAGAGGATGATTTAAAGAGTTCTTATGAAAAGGCTTGCATTAGATTAGAAGAGATGCATGAGGTTCTCCTTAAGAACATTAAAGCATCAAGACCTCAAGTATTAAAAAGTAATGTTAAAGAAGGAAAGTTCAATTCTAATTTCAAAAAAGAGGATTTCTTAGGCAGCATTGATGAGATTAAGAAGTATATAAAAAAAGGTGATATTATTCAAGCTGTCTTATCTCAAAGATTTGGCCGCAAGAGTAAGGTTGAAGATAGTCAGATATATAGGTGGCTTCGTTTTATCAATCCGTCGCCTTACATGTTTTATCTTCGCTGTGGAGATCATTCACTTATAGGTTCATCTCCTGAGGTTTTTGTTCGCTGTGAAGATAATATTGCAGAGCTCCGTCCTATTGCTGGTACAAGGAAGAGGGGCAGAGATGAGAGCGAAGACTTGTATCTTCAGAAAGAGCTGCTTGCTGATGAAAAAGAGAGAGCTGAGCATATTATGCTTCTTGATTTAGGTCGCAATGACTTAGGCAGAGTCTGTAAGTATGGGACTGTTAAGGTTAGAGAAGAGATGGTTATTGAAAAATATTCCCATGTCATGCATATTGTCTCTGATGTTGCAGGCAGGCTAGATAAAGGTAAGGACATGTTTGATTTAATCCGAGCTGCCTTTCCTGCTGGCACTGTTTCCGGAGCTCCTAAGATAAGGGCTATGGAGATAATAGATGAGCTTGAACCTGAGAACCGTGGTCCTTATGCCGGGTCTGTAGGTTATTTTTCTTATTCCGGCAATATGGATACCTGCATCACAATAAGGACTATTATTAAAAAGGGAGATTCTGTCTATATTCAGGCTGGAGCAGGTATTGTTGCAGATTCAGTCCCAGAGCGGGAATATCAGGAGACTATAAATAAGGCTAAGGCTTTAAATAAAGCGGTTGATTTAGCAGAAGCTGCAGGGAGCTAGAGTTAATGATAGTAATGATTGATAATTATGATTCTTTCACTTATAACCTTGTTCAGTATCTTGGTGAGTTAGGAGCAAATGTCAAAGTATTTAGGAATGATAAGGTTTCACTTGATGAGATAAAGAGAATAAAGCCCAGTCATATTGTTATATCACCTGGCCCCGGTAGGCCTGACGACGCTGGAATATCTAAAGATGTAATCCTTGAGTTTTACAAGCATGTTCCTATATTAGGTGTCTGCTTGGGGCACCAGGCTATAGCTGAGGTTTTTGGTGCTAAGATTGTTCGCGCAAAATGTCTCATGCATGGTAAAACCTCACCCATCTATCATAATGGTAAAGATCTCTTTAAAGATATTCCCAATCCATTTGAGGCAACGAGGTATCATTCGCTTATTGTTAAGCCTAGCACAGTATCTTCAGTTTTTGCAATAACAGCAGAGACAGAAGGTAAAGAGATTATGGGGATAAAGTATAAAAAATATCCGCTTTTTGGGGTTCAATTTCACCCGGAGTCTATTTTGACTTCTGCAGGTCATGATATTTTAAATAATTTTTTGAAATGTTAAGTTCGGGGTTATTCCGTTGCATTGCTCCTGCCTGATCTATATAATTGTCTTATAAAAGGAGGAATATTATGGCTAAGAAGAAGAAAAAGGACTTAAAAGACACTATGGTAGATATCTGGAAAAGCACTAGAGGTGAGTT
The DNA here is from genome assembly GCA_030765335.1 of Candidatus Kaelpia aquatica. Lineage (NCBI taxonomy): Bacteria > Pseudomonadati > Candidatus Omnitrophota > Candidatus Kaelpia > Candidatus Kaelpia aquatica. The sequence goes on from JAVCCU010000026.1 coordinate 51,555, forward strand.
TGATATTGTGATGGATGAAACTTCTAAGTTAATTAAGAAAGGCGAGAAGCACGTTAAAGTTTTCTCTGATAAGAGCAAGGAAACGTTAGAATTAATAAGCGCCAAGCTGAGAAGAGAGAACCTATATTACCAGCTTGGTAAAACAGCTTCATCAACAACTAAGTCTAGGTGGAACGATAGTAAGAAGATGGATAAATTACGTTCTGAAATAACTAAATTATCAAAAGAGATTAAAAGCAAAGAGCTTAAGAAGTAACTCTCTGATGCTGCATATATTGGGAATTTGTTCTTGATTCGGCTTCAATGTAAAATATTTGCTTGATTTAGCTTGTTTTTATTACTATAATCTATAAACTTTAAATGTAAATTTATGTTTGAAATAAGGAGGTATGACAATTGGCAGCAATAGGTGTTATTAAAGAACTGCTTGAAGCAGGCGTACATTTTGGGCATCCCAAGAAAAAATGGAATCCCAAGATGAAACCTTATATATACGGTCTTAAGAGAGGGATATATATTATTGATCTTGAAAAGACTGCCCAGCTTCTGCTTAAGGCTTGCGAGTTTGTTCGCGATACTGTTTCGTCGGGCGGATTTATACTTTTTGTAGGAACTAAGAGGCAGGTGCAGGATATGGTAGAAGAAGAAGCTAAGAGGTGCGGTATGTTCTATGTTAATAACCGTTGGCTGGGCGGGACATTGACCAATTTTGAAACTGTTAGAAAATCCATATCGCGGTTAAAAGATATTCAGCGCTTAAAAGAAGAAGGTAAATATGCTTTGGTTACAAAAAAAGAACAGGCAGGTTTAGATAAGGAGCTTAATAAGCTCTTGAAAAATTTAGGCGGCATTGTTGATATGGATAGGGTGCCTGATGCAATATATGTTATTGACCCTAATAGAGAGGATATAGCTGTAAAAGAAGCTAAAAAATTAAATATTCCGGTTGTAAGTATAATAGATACTAATTGCAACCCAGCGGTTGTCGATTACCTGATCCCCGGAAATGATGATGCTATTAAATCTTGCAAGCTCATAACTTCATATATTGCCAATGCCGTTATAGAGGGCAGAAGATTCCATACGGATAGTGAAAGTAAGATCAAAGAAAAAGAAGAGCATGTTGAAGTCAAAGTAGCTATAGGAGATGATGTTATAAAGGAGCTTGAAAAAAAGGTAGAGAGTAAAAGCTCTAAAGAGATAAAGAGTTCTAAGTTAAGTAGCGGTAAGGAGGATAATAAATGAGTCTCTCTCTGGAGGATATCCGCGTTTTAAGGGATAAGACAGGTGCTGGAGTAATGGATTGCAAGAATGCGCTTAATGAATCTAAATGTGATATAGATAAGGCTGTTGAAATTTTAAGGAAGAGAGGGATTAAAGTTGCAGAGAAGAAGTCTTCTCGAGATGTTAAAGATGGCATAGTAGAAGTATATATCCATGCCGGTTCTAAGTTAGGAGTTATGGTAGAATTGAGCTGTGAAACAGATTTTGTTGCCAAAAATGAAGAGTTTAAGGCTTTGGCGCATGATCTTGCTATGCAGATTGCAGCTAAAAGCCCTAGTCATATTAGCAGAGAAGAAATCTCTCAGAATGTTATCGATAAAGAGAAAGAGATCTTAAAAGCCCAGTTCAAAGATAAGCCTGACAATGTTGTTGAGAAGATATTAAATGGTAAGATAGAGGATTTTTATAAAGAGAAATGTCTTCTAGATCAAACTTACGTTAAAGAAGAAGGCGTTATAATTAAAGATTTGATAACTGATAAAATTGCTAAGTTTGGAGAGAATATAGTTGTAAGAAGGTTTGTTCGTTTTAGTGTTGGTGAATAGACTCAATAGGGGATGAATAAACCAAAATATAAAAGGGTTGTATTAAAAATAAGCGGTGAAGCCCTTCAGTCTGAGAAAGGCTATGGAATAGATTTAGCCTCCATCTCATCTATATCTGCTCAACTCATAGAAGTACATAAGCTAGGTCTTGAGATTGCTATTGTTATAGGTGGTGGCAATATTTTTAGAGGAGAGATTGCAGCTTCTGAGGGTATGGATAGGTCAACAGCTGACTATATGGGTATGCTGGCCACTGTAATTAATGGATTAGCACTGCAAGATGTACTGGAACGAGATGGTGTAGCTACTCGCGTTCAGAGCGCTATTACAATGCGCTCGCTTACGGAGCCTTATATAAGAAGACGCGCTGTGAGGCATCTCGATAAAGGCAGGATTGTTATCTTTGTCTGCGGTACAGGTAATCCTTATTTCACAACCGATACAGCTGCAGCTCTTCGGGCTATGGAGATAGGGGCTGATGCGATTTTAAAAGGAACAAAAGTGAACGGAGTTTATGATTCTGATCCTATGAAAAATAAATCTGCTAAGATGTTCAAAGAGTTGAAGTATATCGATGTTTTAAATAAAAATCTTAAAGTTATGGATGCAACTGCTATTACGCTTTGTATGGACAAGAAATTGCCGATTATAGTCTTTAATTTATTTAAGAATGGTAATCTAAAGAAGGTTATAACAGGAGCTGAGATAGGCACTGTTGTCAAAGGCTAAAGGAGTGTTATTATGGAATTAAAAGATGTTCATAGAGATGTAGACCATAAAATGGACAAGACCATAGAGGCTTTAAAGGCGGAATTTACCGCTCTGCGCACTTCTCGGGCGACACCTGCATTGGTTGAAAATATAAAGGTAGAGTGTTATGGTTCTATCCTACCTTTAAAGCAGGTTGCGTCTATTTCGATACCAGAATCAAGGATGATTTTAATCCAACCCTGGGATGTCAATGCTATATCAGATATAGAAAAAGCATTTTTGAAATCTGACCTTGGAATAACACCCAACAATGATGGTAAAGTAATAAGACTAGTCTTGCCTTCTTTAACAGAAGAGAGAAGGCGGGAGTTGGTAAAGTTTGCAAGTAAGATTGCAGAGGATAGTAAGATTGCAGTGCGCAATGTAAGGCGTGAATCCAACGAAGGGATAAAGAAGCTGGAAAAAGATTCTAAGATTACTGAAGACGAGAGGTTTAAAGCCCAAGAAGATATACAGCATGTTACAGATGAACACATAAAAAAGATAGGGCAGATATTAGAAGCTAAAGAGAAAGAGATTCTTGAGGTTTAACAGACACTTCTTTACCGAAAAAAGATTCCTATCTATTGTGATTTAGAGTTTTTTATTGATAAAAGTAGTTATTTGTGAGATAAAGCATAAATTATTTAGATTTATGAGCCGCTAGCTCAGTTGGCAGAGCACCGCCCTTTTAAGGCGGGTGTCCGGAGTTCGAGCCTCCGGCGGCTCATCTTTTACTACAATGAGAAAGTACTATAAATTGATTCCTCATACAGCTGATATCGCTATGGTTGTGGAAGCTAAATCCCTAGAAAAACTTTACTCTAATTCTGCTCTGGCACTATTTGATATTTTGCTAGGAGTTGATAATATAAAGCAGTGCATGGAAAAAGAGTTATTGATAGGAGGTGTAGATAGAGATGATCTCTTGATAAGATTTCTAAATGAACTGATCTACCTTCTCTCAGTAGAGAAAATTGCATTTTCAGACTTTAAAATAACTAAATTACAGGATAGAGAGTTGAGTTGCATAGCAAAAGGAGAGAGGCTTAATTCTTTAGAAGGGATAAAGAATGAGATTAAAGCAGCTACTTATTGTGATTTTAAAATAGAGGAAGATGAGGATGGCTATAAAGCAAGAATAATATTCGATGTTTAACTATGCTAAGAATAAAATCTAAAAAAAGTAAGATCAAAAGCAATGATTCTTTTAGGGTGTCTATTAAGGGTACTGTTGCTGGATCTGGATTTAAAAGTTTTATTAAGCGTGCTGCAGAGCGTAGAAATATTAAAGGTGTTTTAAATGATGAGTCTTATGGTATTTTAATGAGTGTAGAGGGAGATAAAGATAAGATATATGATCTTGTTGCTAAGATATACGAAGATAAACCTCACTCTGCAACTATTGATTCTATAGATGTTGATCAGATTGAATATGTTGGTTATGAAGATTTTAAAATTCCAGATATTGATCTTAAAAAAGTAGAGCATTCTTTAGCTTTTTCAGATATTGCAATATGTCCCGATTGTGTAGAAGAGTTGTTTAATCAAAAGGATAGAAGGTATTTTTATCCTTTTATAAGCTGCAGTCATTGTGGTTTGCGTTCATCTATTTTAAATGCCCTTCCTTATGAGAGAAATAATACAACGATGGGTCAATTTGAACTCTGCCCGAAATGTCTTAAGGAGTATCAGGAGTCAAATGATAGAAGGTTTAATAATCATATTAACTCTTGTTGGGATTGTGGTCCAAAATTAAGATTGCAACATAGAGATTCCTCTAGAGAATATAATTACGAGAAGAGAGAGGCATTGGATAAGGCTATAGATTTATTGAAAAAAGGAACTATTCTTGTTTTTAAAGATTCGTCAGGGTATAAGATTTGTTCTAGTCTTTTTTCTGATAATGCTAGTGGAATCATTGAGGACAATCTTAAAGATATAGAGTCATATTTATTGGTTAAAGGAATAAAGATGGTTGAAGAGTATGCTAGGGTAAATGAAAAAGAGAGGGAGCTGTTGCTCTCTCATCGCAGACCGAAGATGGTTTTAAGACTATTGGAAGATGCTAAAATTCCAAAATCTATAAGAAATGAGAAAAAATATTTTAAATTTCAGCTTCCTTATTCAGGTTTTAATTATACGGTTTTTAAAAATATTGATTTTCCATTATTAGTCAAAGATTGTGAATGTTTAGTAATAGAAGATATCGATCCGATTCTTATAGGTGCTTCTTGGGCTCTTCTATCTCATGATAGAGAAGCTGGGGTCTACTCCGGAGAGTCTGAAGCAAGAGTCTTTACCTCAAGAGACGGGAGTTTGAGTAAGGATCTTATAATCAGAAGGTCAAAGGGTTATATTCCAGATTCTTTAATATTTGAATATCAGGTATCTAGCTCTATTCTTGCTTTAGGCGGTAGTAGAGATTCTTCTTTTACTTTAGCTAAAGATAATAAATTTTATATCAGTCCTTACTTGGGGGACCTATCTAAAAAGAGTAACCAGATTAATTACAAAAGGGTATTAAATCATTATCTAGAGTTGTTTAAGATAGAGCCTTCAGTTATTGTAGTTGGCAAAAAAGAAGACTCTTTTTTGAGCGGTTTAACTGAGGAGCTATCTAAAAGTTTAAATACCAGAGTAATAGAGATGGAGAATAATCATGCTCGTGTTGTCTCTACTATGTTAGAAAATAATTTAGATGAAGATGTAATTGGATTTGCGTTGAATAACGAACTAAGCAGTAAAGGTATTTTTGATTTTGAATTCTCTTTAACCAGCCTATTTTCTTCTAAAATCCTGGGTTATTTTGAGTCTTTGGGTGATTTAACTAAAATCTATAATAGTTATAGCGTAGAATCTGAATGGTTGGGTCAAGTAAAGGATGAGTTTTGTAAAGAGTCTTATCCAATAGATATCAGAGAAGTAGGTAATCAACTGGTGATTTTATCTAGTCTTATCTTAGATAGCGCGATAGCTGATATGAAAAGAGCAATACCCCAGTCTCGTATAATAGCAAAATTGTACAATAGTATAGTTGAAGGAGTTTACAAAGTGTCCCTAAGGCTAAGAAGAAGATTGAAAATAAATAAGATATCTTTAGCTGGGGATATGCTTGAAAATGTATTCTTCCTTACTAATCTCTACGAGAGACTTAAATCTAAGGATTTTGAAGTCTATATTTCAGGGTCTATTCCAACCAATGATTCTAGTATCTCTTTAGGTCAGATTATAGTTGCAGATAGTATAATAAAGGAAGAAATAAAAAGTCATAGAGATTCTTGACAGTCTTTATTAAGTATGTTATAAATACTTTAGGCTTGGTAGTTTAGAGTTTATAGAGTAACTAGAAAGGAGGAGGGCAATGAGGTATTCCAGATTTTTGGTAGTAATTCTTTTCGTAGTTTCCTTAGTAATATCCCAAGTAGGATTTCAAAGTCAGGATGTATGTCGTAGGGTTCAAACAGGTGAATTCTTAGATGTAATTCAATTATCTGTTTTACCTGTAATAGATAATATTGACGGTGTTGTTAGAGTTAATATAAGACTTACAGGGGGAGTTAAGGGAGACGCTGCGACTTTGACTACTTTTGCTGCTTTTATTCGATCTATTGCTCATAATAAAGATATTGAAGTAGCAAGTATTACTACAATTAGTTCTGCAGAAAACATTGCTCATTTGATACAAACTTGTGATTCGTTGGGGCCTTGGAGAGGTGTCAGTGTTACAGCTGACGGGTCTGATGTTGTAATCAATAGCACAGGAGAAGAAATAAGGATCCCCGTAATTAATCTTGGCGATGTTTTTAGCGCTGATATTTGTATGATTATAGGACCTCTTGCACAAGAGCTAAGTATCACCCCAGAGCAGCTGGGAGTCCAAAGAATAATTGCCGTAGTGACTGGACTTGATCCAATAGATCTGTATGAAGAGGCAGAAAGTGCTCGTATTCCCGGTGAAATTTCCGAGGATGATGATATGGCGACTGTTCCTGTCTCAGAAATTGCTGGACTTGGGATTGTTCTAGGAGCTATAGATAACAATTTAGGCAATGTTAATCTTTCTAGAGCAAATCTCTTTTTGCCTCAGGGTGATATGGCAATAAGACCGCTATCTGATGAGATAGATTTATCTGGAATGTTGGAAAAATTACACCTTCAAAATACTGGTGCTTCGCTTCATGTTACTGAAGTATCTGGCGCAATACAAGGAGCGCGTAGAGTGGAGGCGATTTTAACTGTTAATGGCAATGTGTTAGAGAGTGATTTAATTGCACTTTTCAACATTACTTCTAATATAAGCGTAGCTTCTCAAGATGTATCAACTTCATCGATGTTTAATAGTCCGTATGAAACTTCTTCTTTTATATTAGATCCCGAACAAACTTCTTTAACTCAAATGGACGGCTATACTCGCATTACATTATGCGGATGGGTTGGGAATTATTCCATGGCAGGTATGGTTATAGATTCAGTTACAGAAGTAGGTAGGCAGCTTGCAGAAAGTAATCTGCTTTCAACTCAAGATGCAATAACCGTCTATCCTAACTTAGATTATCCATTAAAAAGCGTTCTTTCAAGAGCAAGGTCAGTTATGATAAATGGTGCTGCAGGAAGAATTGGTAGAAATATTCTAAGAATACTTAAAAGCACCTTTAATGATAGTGAATCTGATTGGGATCTTGTCGCAGTAAATGGTGTCAGAAGCGCAGCAGCGCTTGTAGATGCGTTAACAAACGATGAAGTATTGGGTCCTGTAAATGCTCAGATTGAAATAGGTAGTACTACAGTAGAGATTCCCAGATTAGATCTTAAGCATTATGTGGATGTTGACGGGCAGAGGCATTATGTATCAGGTAAAAATGAAGCAAACCGTTTAGCAGACACCCTTCGTAGCCAATTTGAAGGTAGAGAGATAGAGGCAGATATAGCTATCGGGGAACTACTTAGCCCGCAGGAAGATATGGTTGAGGTTGAAGTTGAATATGTAGAGGTAAATGGGAATAGGATATATATCTTTAATGAGCGTGAAGATACCTACATAAGTACTCGATTACCGTATTTATTTGAAGCTTTAGATTTAGAGATGGATTTTATGTGGGAGGCTTCCGGTAATTACAAATCTCCCGATAGGGTAAAGCCGTTTTTGGATGCAGGATTTCAACGTATTGGTATTACTGCTCCGGCATCAGGGGGAATAATTCAGATAGTTGTTGGGGTTAATGATGGTAAATTGCTAGAAGTATTTCAAGATAGCGGAATTCCTACTGTAGTTTCAAGCGGTTCTTGTACGACAAATAATGTTGCTCCAGTTGCTCAAGCTTTCGTTGATATGCTTGCTGAAGAAGGAACATCTATTGTCCGAGTAATCGATTTAAAAACTATTCATGCCGGTACTCAGACCCAAGCCGGATTATTACCTCAGCAGTTAAAAAACCCTTCTAAGGCCGATCGTATCAGAGCAGCAGTAACTAATATTGTTCCGACAACAACTGGTGCAGCTAAAGTATTACCTGATATTATTGAAGGCGTAGATACTATATTAGGTTCTGCACTTCGTGTAGGTAATCCTAATGGTTCTGAGACTGAAGTCGTATTTTATTTAGACGGCATATGTACATTGAGCAAAGAAGAGATAATTGCAAATCTGCAGTTTCGTGCTAGAACAGATATGCTAAATGTGTTAGCGGTAAATACTGGTATACATTTAAGCTCTTCTGATATTAACGGAGCAGATGTTACATCTATCGTTGAAGCAGATTCTATCGATATTGTTCCCATATATGATGGTGCAAATAACCATGTTTCCGATGCCATCGTGGTAAATACCTGGTACGACAATGAATTTGGATATACACGTCAATTTATGCGCACTATGACGATGTGGGCTCTTCTGGAAGAAAATCCTGGATTAACCAGAGAAGAGTTACTTGATATATCCAACGTGCTAGGTGAGAATGCTTATGTTCCAGG
>JAVCCU010000027.1 GCA_030765335.1 Candidatus Kaelpia aquatica
CAGGTCCGGGAGATAAACGTTGTATGACAGACGGTAGTGGAGTCTGTTCAATAGATGGTGATGGTGCAGAGTGTGCTATCGATGAGGATTGTCCATATTGTGGAGATGGTACAAGAGATGCAGGTGAACAATGCGATGATGGTAATACTAGGAATGGAGATGGCTGTAGCAGAACCTGCCGTACAGAACCTTACTGCGGTGATGGTACAAGAAATGCAGGTGAGCAATGCGATGATGGTAATAACAGCAACGGAGATGGTTGTAGTTCAACTTGTCGCACAGAATTTGAACCACCGGATGACGATAATGATGGTGATGACGATGACCCAACGGAAATCGGGGTGTATAATCCTTGGACTGGCGAGTTAATAGAAGGGAGATCTTTTGACGAAGATGATGTTCTTACTAGGCGGCCGACATGGCAAGAGTCTCAGGATAATGGTACATATATGACTTTCACAAATCCTGACACAGGGGAACTTAATTATGTTGCCATGAGTGATACATCTACAACTAATGGCAATGGACTTCCGCAAACATATCCAGGTTTTCCGGAAGATGCTTTTGATACCAGGGATGATCGTGACGATGATCCTGTTGATGACGATGATCCTGATGATGACGATGATCCTGTTGACGATGATCCTGTTGACGATGATCCTGATGACGATGATCCCTTTGATGATATTGTTGATGCTATTGAAGGTGCATGTTATGGCAGTTTTCTTACAGGATTATTTATGTTAATGGGACTATTAGGAATAGGTATAAAGAAAATAATATTAGTTTTAACTAGAAGGTAGCATTTGTTTAGAATAGATTCTTTATGTAGGTATAAGTTTGTTGAAGTTCTGGCAGTTTTACTAAGCTTTGGAATAGGTGTGTTTATCTATTTTTCTCCTTTTCAAAAATTTAAAATTTTAGCTATTCTTTTTTTGCTAGTTTCTGTCTTATGTTGGTTCTATGCTATTTTTTGGTATCAACCAATGTCTTTAACAGATTATGGGTTAAGTTTAAAAAATTTATTAAGAAATTTGTTTTTTGCAATTATAATTGCAATAGGCGGGTATATCTTATGGTTGGGCTATATATACATAACCCAACGGTCGGTCTCTTTACCTAGATATGGAGGGAGCCTACTAGTAGTTTTTTCCTTAATAGCGGTTCCTTTGTTTGAGGAATTTTTATTTAGAGGATATGCTCAACATCGGTTAAAGGGCGTATTATCGCCTTTATTTCGCGTAGTGTTAATTTCAATTATGCTAGCGGGATATAAATGGGCTATTCATTTTTTTCAAATACACTCCTTTCTACAATTTTGCGATATTGTTGTAGTAAGCTTCATAGGCTCTTTAGTGTGTAGCTATGCTTTAGAACAGACGGAAAGCTTAATTACACCGATAACAATACACATTATATGGGATTGTTTATTATACATTTCTCTACCTGCATTGCCTTGGTGGATGATATGATATAAGATATGTATCCTGTACTTTTTAAGATAGGGATAATTAAAATTTATTCTTTTGATGTAATGCTTCCATTGGGCATTATTGTGGCGTGTCTTATTAACCTTAGGCATCTCATATTACTCCGCAAGAAGAGTTCTATCGACTCCATTAAAAATTTACTTACTACAAGACAAATGATTGCTCTATATTTTTACACCTGGCTTTGGAGTATGATAGGAAGCTGGTTGTTAGGTATTGTTTGGGGTATTTTAATCAATCCGTATTATCGTTCTAATATTAATGAATTGTTACGGCCTGGATCGGTATCTTTAATTTCTTTTGGTGGATTTATTGGCGGTATTTTAGCAGGTTTTTGGTATTTTAAAAAAAACAATCTGCCAGCGTTACGCAATTGGGATCTAGTAATTGTTTATCTACCGTTAATTAGGGTTATTCATAGAATAGGATGTTTTTTAAATGGATGTTGTAAAGGAAAACCAACTCAAATGGCCATTGGTGTTTATTATCCCTGCAATAATATAACTTCATACCATCCATTTCCATTATATATGGCAGGTTTTCTTATGCTTATTTTTTTGGTTTTACGTTCTATGCGTAAAAAAGATTATCCAGATGGATTTTTACTATATTTTGCATTTATGTTTTATTTCGTAGGTAGATTTTTTATTGAATTTTTTAGAAGTGAAGATTATTTTGTAAGAGTAATATCTGTTACGATGACACAAATAAGCTGTATTATTGGATTTGTAATATTTTCAATTCTGTTTTTAAAAATAATAAAATTATACAGTAAAAGGAAGATATAATTATGGTTAAAATTCATATTTTTTTAATTTGTTTTGGATCAACATTGTTACCCAATATAGTTTTTGCCAAAATAGACTCTTCTAAAGAAATTGATATTCTAGAAATAAGCAAAGCATATATTTCTGAAATATTTATTGAGCAGGATTTGGTCGAAGGTAATGATTCAGGAACATTTGGTAGTATAGTTAATAAGATTTTTTCTGTTCCTTAATAGAGGTTTGTCTTGCTTACAATAGGTGTAGGTGGTGGTATAGCAGGATATAGGGTAGCAGATCAACAGATTGAAAAAACAATGTTAAAACAGTGTTTATCAATGAGATAGAAGGTATTGGTGAGTTAATAATCTCTTTAGGTGTAGTTAGAGAAAATGTATATTTAAGATTATTTTGTCTGATAGCGATTAAGGTTGGGGGTGTAGCTCGGTTGGAAGAGTATCTCGTTTGCAATGAGAAGGTTAAGGGTTCAAACCGTTTCACTTTGAATAATCATTTGAGTATATGAATGTTTTTTATTTAAAGACGTTTGGTTGTAAATTAAATCAATATGAATCCCAGTTGATTAGAGAGAATTTAGCTTTAAATGAATGGTCTGAAACAGATGTATTAATCAAAGCAGATTATCTTTTAATTAATAGTTGTGCTGTTACAAGTGATGCTGTAAAAGAACTTAGAAAATTTATCCGTTTTACAAAGCGCAAGAACCCAAATCTTAAAGTCTTGGTTTTAGGTTGTCTTGTTGATTTGTATCCAGAGCAGTTAGATGACATAGATTCTCTCAAGCTGTATTCTAACAAGGAGAAATTTGATTTATCAGGCGAGTTATCTTTTATTAAAGACAAGATAGAAGGATTTAAAGGCCACACCCGTGTGTTTGTGAAGATCCAGGATGGTTGTAAAAATAGATGTAGCTACTGCTCCCCTTCAATAGCTAGGAGTGAGCCTTATTCTAGAAATCCAGACCTTATAATAGCTGAAATTAAAAATCTGCTTGATAATGGTTATAGAGAGGTAGTTCTTACCGGTCTCTGTCTTGGCTATTTTGGTAATGATATAGATTTTGAGCTTATTGAGTTGCTAGGACGCATTGAAAGATTGAATTATGATTTTAGATTTAGGCTCAGCTCTGTAGAGCCACAAGATGTAAATGATAGTTTAATTGCTTTTGTAGAAAAGTCTAAAAAAATGGTGCCCCACCTCCATCTACCTTTACAGAGTGGTTCAGATAAGATTTTAAAACTAATGAATAGAAAATATGATGTAGAATATTTTAAAGGCTTAATCTTAAGGTTAAAAAGAATAGATAATTTTCAATTCTCAACTGATGTTATAGTGGGCTTTCCTCATGAAGAGGATAGCGATTTTTACAATACTTTAAATCTATTAGAGCAGTTGATGCCGATAAGGGTTCATATTTTTCCTTTTAGTCCAAGACCAGCTACTTTAGCATATGAATTAGATAATAAGATTCCAGTAGATGTTATTACAAACAGAAAGAAGATTGCACAAAAGAAATGTAGTGAGATTGTTTTAACTAATATTAGAAATCAGATTAATCGAAAAGTCAGAGTTTTGTTTGAGCAAGAGCATAATAAATATTGGTTTGGCTATAGTGAAAATTATATCAAGGTTAAGTATAGAGATTCTGGAGATTGGGCTAATAAGTTTGTCAATTTAATGATTACAGATGTTGATGAGGATAAAGAGATTGCCATCGTAGAATCCATTACTTAGATCTATCTATAAATTTCAGGTAAGTTGTAGGACTTAATATTTTAGTTAACACATTGATTTGACTTAATTTTAATTAACTGTTATATTTCAAAAAATGGAAGATAAAGAATATCTCATAGCTTTAAATATGATTGAAGGTTTAGGGTCAATCAGGATAACTAAACTACTGAACGGTTTTAATAGAGCAGAAGATATCTTTCAGTCTAGTGAAAACCAATTGCAGAGCATAGCCGGTATAGGTAGAGAACTTTCTTTACGAATAAAAAGCTTTAATATCAAAGCCTTAAAAGAGGAGCTAGAGCTTTGCGTGAGAAAGAATATTACAATTGTATCTATATTGGATAAAGATTACCCAGAAGACTTAAAAAATATACCGGATGCACCTATTGTTCTGTATGTTAAGGGCGTATTGGATAATTTGGGCTTTAATGTCGCAGTAATAGGCTCAAGAAAAGCAAGCCCCTATGGTTTATCAACAGCAAAAAGGTTATCTGGGCAATTAGCTTCTCTAGGCGTGACTGTTATATCAGGGATGGCAAGAGGGATAGATAGTGCTGCCCATAAGGGAGCGTTAGAGGTTGGGGGTCGAACAGTCGCTGCTCTAGGTTCAGGTCTGCTTAATATCTATCCTCCTGAAAATATTGAACTTGCAAAGCAGATATCTAAAAATGGTGCAGTAATATCAGAATTTCCTTTGAGAACTGCTCCTTTGCGTGAGAATTTTCCGCGCAGGAATCGGATTATCTCTGGCTTGAGCAAGGGTGTTATAGTAGTTGAGGCTGCTCTTCGGTCGGGAGCTTTAATTACAGCAGATCTTGCGCTTGATCAGGGTAGAGATATCTTTGCTGTTCCTGGAGAGGTTGATTCACCCACATCTTGTGGGACAAACTATCTTATCAAACAGGGGGCTAAGCTTATTGATTCGGCAGAAGATGTATTAGAAGAGTATAATTAAAGAATAGTCAGCATGTTGATTGAATCTTTAGAAAGAGTTTATGCAGACTAATAGGTTTGAATAGATTATTGCGTAGTTTAAAGATTAAAGGTATTATTAGGGACAACTTAAAAGGATTATATAAGCTAAAATGAAGAAAACGAGTTTAGTTATTGTAGAATCACCTGCAAAAGCAAGGACTATCCAGAAGTATCTGGGTGACAAGTTCCTTGTACGGTCTTGCATGGGCCATGTCAGAGATTTACCTAAAAGCAAGATGGGTATTGATTTAGAAGATGGATTTCAACCTCATTATATAATAATATCTCAAAAGCGAAAGATAGTTAATGGATTGAAAAAAGATGCCAAAGGTAAAGCTAATCTCTATCTTGCTTCTGACCACGATAGAGAAGGAGAGGCTATCAGCTGGCATCTTAAGCATATATTAGCCGAAGGTAAGAATACATACCGGGTTGTATTTCATGAGATTACAAAAGAGGCGATTAAGGCTGCTTTCGATAATCCTCAGAATATAAATTTAAGTAAGGTTGATGCTCAGCAGGCCAGGCGTATATTGGATAGAATCGTAGGCTATAACTTAAGTCCGCTTCTTTGGAAGAAGGTTGGAAAGGGATTAAGCGCAGGAAGGGTTCAATCTGTCACTCTGCGTCTTATTGCTGAACGTGAAAATGAGATTAAGAGCTTTGTTCCTCAGGAATATTGGGAGTTAGAATCCGACTTAAAGAAGTATCACAGTGAAGAGAGCTTAAAAGTCAAACTTGCTAAAGTACATGGCGAGAAGCCCGACTTAAAGAATAAAGATGTTGCAGAGAAGATATTCAATGACCTAAAAGAATCCGATTTTATGGTAGATGCAATAAAAGACAAAGAGAAAAAGCAGAATCCTCCGGCTCCCTTTACGACCAGCACTTTACAGCAGGAGGCATTCAATAAATTAAAATTTTCTGCCAATAAGACTATGTTCCTATCTCAACAGCTCTATGAAGGTATAGATATAGGAGAAGAGGGGCCCGTTGGCTTGATAACCTATATGCGTACCGATTCATTTAATATTGCAGAAAGTTTTATATCTAATATTAGGGAGTATATCCCTCAGAATTTTGGCAATGATTATTTACCCGATATACCTAAAAAGTATAAGAAAAAAGGTCGTTCTCAAGCAGCTCATGAAGCAATAAGGCCGACATCTATCAGCAGGTCTCCGGACGAGGTGTCTAGATGTTTAACACATGATCAGCTGCAGCTATATGATTTAATCTGGAAGAGGACTCTTGCATCTCAGATGAACTCGGCTAAGCATATGGCCCGGTCGATAGATATAAAGGCAGAATATTGTGTATTTAGAGCAAACGGAAGAAAACTTATCTTCGATGGCTATACTGTTTTATATTCAAAAGATGAGATTGACATGCTGCCCGAGCTAGAGGAGGGTGAGAAGCTCAAACTAATAGAGCTTATTCCTTCCCAGCATTTTACAAAACCCCCTCCAAGATATACTGAAGCTTCTTTGGTAAAAATCATGGAGGAGAAAGGTATTGGAAGACCTTCTACCTATGCGCCTACTATTCAAATATTGGCCGTTAGGGATTACATCTACAAGCGCTCTGGTCAGTTGGTTCCTACGGATTTGGGCATGATTGTGATAGAGCTTCTGATAAGCCATTTCCCTAAAATACTCGATGTCGATTTTACAGCACATGTAGAGGAGGATTTAGACAGAATTGAAGAGGGAGAGGTTCAGTGGAATAGTGTAGTGGCTAAATTTTATCAACCATTCTTGGAGCAGCTAAAAGAGGCTCAGGATAAAATGCGCAGCGTGAAAGGTGAAGTTATTCAAACAGATGAAGTTTGTGAAATTTGCAATAAACCTATGGTTGTTAAATGGGGAAGAAACGGACGTTTTCTAGGTTGTTCCGGTTATCCGGAATGTAAAAATTCAAAAGCTATTACAACCGGAGTAAAATGTTCTCAAGAAGGATGCGATGGTGAGCTTGTTAAAAAAAAGAGCGGTAAGGGTAGACTATTTTACGGCTGCAGCAGTTATCCAAATTGCACATTTACCAGCAGCAGGCTGCCGGATAATTCTTGAAACCATTATCTTTTAATGGGTGAAAAAATAAATGATAGAAGAAGAGAAGTTTTTAAAATATCTGAGAATAGAGAGAGAGTTTTCTTATTATACTTTAAAGAGTTACACGGAGGACCTAGGTATATTCAATCAGTTTTTAAACAATAAGAATCCTAAAGAAGTTACATACCTTGATATCAGAAGATTCATAGCATACTTAAGAACAAAAGGGGATGCAAAGAGAACTATTTCACGAAGGCTCTCATGTCTTAGAAGTTTTTTTAAGTTTCTTATTCGGGAAGGCCAGATTAAGAAAAATCCTATGCTTGCAATAAGCGGGCTTAAGCTGGACAAGCCTTTGCCCAAATTCCTCTCTTATCAGGATGTTAGTCATCTCTTAGATAAAATAGAGAGAGGAGATTGTTTTACAATAAGAGATGCGGCAATATTAGAGACGGTCTATTCAACCGGCATAAGGGTAAGCGAATTGGTCAATTTGAATACCGCAGATATTGATTTTATATCTGGAGTCTTGAAGGTTTATGGAAAAGGTAAAAAAGAGCGGCTTCTTCCTGTGGGCGGGAAAGCATTAAAGGTCGTTAAGCTGTATTTGGATAAGAGAGCCCTTTTAGGGCACGGCTCTAAGAGTGCGCTTTTTTTAAATAAGAGAGGAGGAAGAATTACAGAGAGAAGCATTGGAAGAATTATTAAAAAATATGCTTTAAAAGCCGGCATAAATGTAGATATATCGCCCCATACTTTGCGTCATACTTTTGCTACTCATCTTCTAGACAGAGGTGCTGATCTTAGAAGTGTTCAGGAGCTTCTTGGCCATGCCAGCCTATCTACAACTCAAATATACACACATTTAACTTTAGAAGGATTAAAAAGGGTTTATGAAAAAAGTCATCCCCGGGCTTAGCTTTAAACTGGCTTTAGATATCTCATACTTTTTGTTTCTGCCATTCGTTCTGGCAATCTACATCATAAGAGGTAAGTATCATTCTGGATGGCTGGAGCGGGTTTTGTTTGGCCGTTGGAGAAAGATTATCAAAGAACAGGATAGGTTGGTCTGGATACATGCAGTAAGTTTAGGTGAGGCAAGAGAGGCTGTACTTTTATATCGTAAGCTAAAAGAGGAGAGATCTAATTACAAGTACCTTTTAACGACAGTAACAGAAGTTGGCCAGAAGTTTATAAAGCAACATATAGATAGAGAGGATTACAGCACTTATCTTCCCCTTGATTTTTCTTTCTTGATTCGCCGTATTCTCAGTCATCTTAAAATAGAGCTGGTGTTGATATTAGAGACAGAACTTTGGCCTAATTTTATAATAGGTTTAAAAGAGCACGGTATTCCTGTAGGGTTGATTAATGCCAGGATATCTAAGAAATCTTTTCCCCGCTATAAGTTGATCAAGGCTCAGATTAGAAAAGTCCTAAACCAGCTGGATTTTGTGTCTAGCAGCGGCGATATGACAACTTTAAGGCTTGCGTCCCTGGGGTTTAAAAATAGAGAGTATATTTTTGAAGGCAATATTAAATTTGATTTAAACGCACCTTTAGTGAAAAGAGATTCTCGTATAGAAGATTTGAGCCGTATTTTGAAACAGAGCAACAGCAAGCTTTTTATTGCTGGAAGCACGCATGGAGAGGAGAGCATATTTTTATCTCAGTGTTTCTTAAAGCTTAAGGATAGCTACCCGGATTGGAGATTTTTGATAGCCCCCAGACAGTTGAAAGAGCTAGAGATCCTAAAGAGTTTTTTAAGAGGGGAAGGTTGTAAATGGAGTCTTTTCTCTTCCGGTTTTCAAGCTGAGACCGAGCAGGATATATATATAATGGATGAGGTCGGTTACCTACCAGCCCTGTATAATTTGTCTGAAGCTGTATTTGTTGGAGGAAGTCTTCTCTCTTATGGAGGTCATAATATTATTGAGCCAGCTGTTTTTAAAAAACCAATTCTTATAGGTCCTTATTATCATAATTTTAAAGAGATTGTGAACGAGTTTTTAAAAGAAGAGGCGGTATTAGTGGTTAAAAAGGAGGATCTGCTATCCTCTATGGAGAAAATATTTTCTCAGCAGAACTTGAGAGAGATGTATGGCCAAAGAGCCTTTAGAGTTGTAGAGAAAAATAGAGGCGGTTTAAAAAAAGTAATAGATTTTGTTTGTTCAAAATATATATGAAAGCAGCATATGAGAAAAAATATTTAAAAATCATATTTTCTGATAGTAAAAGGTATTTTATATTATTTTTCTTGCTAAGATTTCTCTCTCTTCTCTATGGTGCTGTTATTGCAATATTGAGGCGTAGAAGGAGCAAGCATAGGTATAAGTCTAAAAAGCCTGTTCTATCTATTGGGAATATAACCTGGGGCGGTACTGGTAAGACTCCACTTACAATAGAGCTTGGTAACTATATAAAATCTGCTGGGTTTAAGTTAGGCGTTATTCATCACGGTAGAGCAGCAGGAGATGAAATTACTCTTTTAAAGCAGAGTATCTCTGGTGCTAGAGTTCTCCAGAGCACTTCGAAGTTAGCTGCATTGATGGAATTAGAGAGAGATAGCGAGATAGAGATCATTCTTATAGACGATGGGTATCAAAATTGGAACATTGTAAGAGACTTAAATATACTCTGCCTTAACTTTAAAAACCCTTTTGGTAATGGGTTTTTAATTCCAAGAGGCAGCTTGAGAGAGAGATGTTCTGCAATTAGCAGGGCAGATATTATAATGATTAATAAGGCTAGGGACCAAGAGGATTTTATTTATACCTCAGATATTAAAAGACATAATTCTTATGCACCTTTGATCTTTACAAGATATAATGTTAAAGAGTTGTACGATGTCTTTAACCAGACTCAGCTCTGCATGCAGGATATCTCCGGAATAACAGCCAGTTTTATTACTGCAGTTGCTGACCCTGAGTATGTGAAGGCGGTTCTTATAAATATGAATCTAGATATTAGAGATGGATTTATCTATCCGGATCATCATGTTTTTAAAGAAGAAGATCTGGTTTCAATAAAGGATAGTATTGCAGATGATGTTAAAGCGATATTTATTACAGAGAAAGATTATGTAAAGATTAAAGATAATTTAGAATTTGCCAAAGATGTTTTTAGTGATAAACTTTTAATCCTCTTTAAAATAGGATTGGAGTATCTGGATAATGAAAAAACGCTTTTTAGAAGACTGGATATTTTATTGGATAGCCTTAGCGGTTAAAGGTTTTTTCAGCCTTTTCCCTTACCGCCTAGGAGTTGGATTTGGAGCAGGAGTTATATACCTGCTATCGTTTTTTTATAGCCGCAGGTTTGACGTTGCATATATGAACTTAAAATCTGCTTTTCCGCATAAAGATCCTACTGAGATAAGATGGTTAATCAGGCGCTCAATATTAAATCTTGGGTTATCTTTCATGGAGTTTATCTTATCGATTAAACTAAATAAGGAGAGCTTGAGCAGCTTAATAGATTTTAAAGGTAGGGAGAATTTAGATAGAGAACTTGGCTCCGGCAAGGGTATTATCTTGCTTACGGCACATTATAACAGCTGGGAAATTCTTCCTTTCTTAAGCGCTATTTTAGGGTGCAGCTGCCATGTTATTGCGAGAGAGCAAAAATATGCCAGGCTAAATATGCTTCTTAATAGATACCGTAGCAGGTGGGGCTCCATTGTCGTTGAGAAAGGGTTCAGTCTTAAAGCAATCTTTAAAGCCTTAAGAAGAGCCGAGGCTATAGGAATTTTAGCTGATCAGAGCGCTGGCAAGAAAGGTATTCAGGTCAAGCTGTTAGATAGGTATGCTTCCACGAATCCAGGATTTGTCTCTATTGCAAGGTCTACAGGGTCTGTTGTTATACCTGTTTTTTTAAGAAGGAAGAGCCTCTTTAGGCACGATATGGATATCTATGCCAGTATGGATTTAAATAAACTAGATCAGGAGGTGTTATCTGATTACAACAGAATACTTGAATCCTATATTAAAAAGAATCCAGAACAATGGCTTTGGTTTCATAAAAAGTGGAAGTACTCTTTAAATAAAAAGATACTCGTTCTTTCTGATTCTAAGCCCGGTCATTTTAAGCAATCTCGAATGGTTGCCGGTAGACTGAAGAGATTGCTTCAAGAAAAAAATATTGCAGAGTGGGGCTCAAGCGATACTAGTTTGATAGCTGTATCTGAAGTGGCTGTAAATTGGAGAAATCGTTTTTCAAAGAGCCTATTGCATGTTCTAGGGATGATCTGTTCTTCTAAAATGCAGGGTAGGATTGGTTTTTTAAAATGGTTCCTAGATTCTAAAAGTTATAAAGCCCTCATAAGAGATAAATATGATTATATAGTAAGCGCGGGGTCCTCATTAATAGCGTTAAACATTTTTTTAAGTATAGAAAATAAGGCCTTTAACATTCATATCTTAAATCCAGGAATTTATAAGAACAGATTTAAGCTATCTCTTGTTCCAGAGCATGATAAGGTGGAAGGAGACAATGTTTTTTATTACCGAGGGGCACTTGCTGAAAAAACAGAATTAGAAAAAAACGATGCAAAACAATATCTTGAAAAGTTGAACCTAGACCCAGATGCTCTAAAAGTAGCAGTTCTTATAGGTAGCAATTCTGGTAGATTGAATATGTTTGAGGATGTTAAAAGATTAATGTCTCGCATTGATTATTTAAGCAAAAATAAGAGTATAAATCTTTTAGTAACTACTTCAAGAAGAACATCTAAAGCGCTAGAAGTTTTTTTAAAAGATTATCTCTCTTCAAAAAGCTATCTCAAATCTCTTGTTATAGCTAATGAGTATAATCCGTCTGGAGCATACAATGCTATGCTTGATGTTTCTGATCTAGCCTTTGTAAGTGCAGATAGCATATCGATGATATCAGAGTCTTTGGCTTTTGCGAAGAAAACAGCAGTCTTTGCAGGCGCTAATATTAAAAGAAAGAATCAACGTTTAATCCAGAGATTAAAAAAAGAAGGTTACATCGATTTTGTGGAATCTCAAGATCTAGAGAGCATTGATTTAGACTGTTATAATAATGAAGAGACAAAAAGTTTAGATAATAACGCCAAGATAGATAGTGTTTTAGAAGGAATATTATGAGAGTACTACAGATTTTACCAGAGTTAAACCTCGGGGGGGTTGAAAAAGGCACTGTTGAGTTAGCCAAGCACCTTGCTCTTAATGGCCATTACCCCATAGTTATCTCTAATGGAGGAAAACTAGAGAGAGAGCTGCAAGAGTTTGGAGTTAAGCATTATAAATTACCTGTAGATAAGAAATCCTTAAGTACACTCTTTCTTTTGCCTAAGATAGTTAAAATTTTAAAGAAAGAGCAGGTAGATATTATTCATGCAAGATCACGTGTTCCTGCCATTATTGGTTATCTTGCTTTCAAGCAATACTTTGCTGAGGTCAGCATTGCACGGCTATTAACACATGTCCCCTCATTTATTACAACTGCACATGGTTATTATAGTACTCATGTTCTAAGCCGCATAATGGCAAAGGGCAAGATTGTCATATCTCCAAGCAAGGTAATAGCTAAGCATATGGTAGAGAGCTTTAATGTCCCTCTAGATAGAATAAGATTGATACCCAGAGGAGTTAATGTATCCGACTATGATTTTATTCTCCCAACAGATAAAGATTGGCAGCATCCAGTCTTTGCAATAATTGCAAGACTTACTCCAATAAAAGGCCATGTTGAATTTATTAAAGCTTTTAGAGAGGTTCTGCATTATAAGCCTTTTGCCAAGGCTTGGATTATTGGTGCCCCTTCTCCGGGTAAGGAAGGTTATTTAAAAGAGCTAGAGCTTTTAATCAAAAGGTTCGGCCTTAAGAATGCAGTTGATTTTTTAGGCCGAAGGTATGATATCCCAGCTTTACTTAAAAAGGTAAATGTAGTTGTGCAGCCTTCTAGAATACCAGAATCTTTTGGCCGAGTTATAATAGAAGCTCAAGCAGCTGGAACAATTGTTGTTGCTAGCTCGCTTGGAGGCTATAAAGAGATAATAGAGGATAACAAAACCGGATTTCTTGTCCCGGCTCAAGATGCAAAATCGCTTGCAAAGTGCTTAATAAAAATAGCGAAGAGTCGCAATGGTTGTGATGAAATGGCTAAGGTAGCCAGAGAAAAGGTAGAAAACAATTATAGCTTGGACAAGGTTAACAGAGGCATAGTCGATGTTTATGCAGAAGCAATTAAAAGTCTTACTATACTGATCATTAAATTCGGAGCCTTAGGAGACGCAATACTCTCTATTCCAAGTATTAAAGCTTTGCGTAAGAAATTTCCAAATGCAAAGCTATGTCTTCTCACAACATCCGCAGTGGCTGATATTTTTAAAGATTGCCCTTATATGGATAAGCTGTTGATATACCCTAGTACATATTTTAAATACTGCGGTTTATTTCGCTGCATCAAAAACATCAGAAAAATAAATCCTGATATCTCTGTCGACCTACAGCACAACAAGCTCTCTCGGCTTATTGCATTTTTTTCAGGAATATATCAAAGGTATGGCTTCTCTAATTCTAAATTATCTTTTCTGCTCAATAAAGCGCAGAGGCTGCCTAAGATGCCTCTGCTTCCTGTTGAACATCAAGAGCATCTTTTATCTAAGCTCGGAATAAGAGAATTAGATAAAGAGTTAGAACTTTGGGTCGACAAGGATGCCTTGGGCAACATAGATAATTTTTTACAAGCACATTGGATAAGTAAGAAGCAGCCTTTGGTTGCGATAAATATTGCAGCTAGCAGCAGGTGGTCTTCTAAGAGATGGTCTCTTGGCAAAGTAATTGCTTTAATTGATGAGCTTGGATCTCGCAATATAAGATCTGTAATAACAGGTTCTACTTCAGATAGAGAGGCAGCGTTGCAGATTATGAAAAACTGTAAAAATAAACCTATTGATGCGGTTGGCAAAACAGAGCTGCTTTCTTTGATAGCATTAATAAAAAGATGTAACCTTCTTCTTACTCCTGATAGTGCACCTTTACATATCGCTGCCGCTGTTAAAACTCCAGTCCTCGGCCTTTTTGGCCCTACCGATCCTCGCAAGCACTTACCTTCGGGTGAAGAGGTTCATTTTATTTGGAAAAAGGATTTTTGTACCCCCTGCTATAAGTCTAAATGTCACCGTAATCCGACCTGTATGCAGTCTATTACTGTTCAGGAAGTGATGGATAGAATCCTAAAGATTTTAGGGTAATACAGCTATTGCTTTATTTAAGATGATAGAGCCTGTTTAACTACTTGCATTACTCTCTCAGGACTGATGGAATCTATACAGCTGTAGTTAGTGCAATTAAAGTTATAACAGGGTAGACTACAATCTTTATGTCTCTCCCCTTGGAGTACTTGGTATTTGCCGCTCAAAGGTCCAGTCAACCTTGGATCCGTAGCGCCGTATAGTCCGACACAGAAAGGGATCTTGTATTTTTGAATTCCTGAGAGAGGCTTTAAGGCGCATCCAATATGAAGAGGACCTGAATCTCCAGATATTAAGATATCTGAGAATAGAAGAGCCCCTCCCAATGTTCCTAATGTTGTTAATCCTGTAAGGTTAATAATATTATTATGATTAGATGAAAAGGCTTGTTCAATTTCACAACCCAGATGTATTTCTTGCTCATTGCCTATGATAACGATCTTTATTTGAGAGTTATAGTTAAAAGCAATCCGGATAAATTCAATGTAGCTTTTTATCGGCCACTGTTTAGGTGCCCAGTTAGCTCCGGGGTGAATGGTGATTATTTTATCAGCAAGCGGATTAATATTCCTTGCCTCCAAGAGAGCAGAAGCTTCCTTGAATTCTTTAGGAGCTACATAGAAGTCATACTCTAAACCACATTCTTTATATCCTAAGGCTTCTGCCAAATTTAAAAAATATTGGGCTTTGTGTAAACTATCTTTCGCTACCGCTGTAATTTTATCTGTTAAAAGCAGAGAGGTTTTTTTTCTATGGTAGCCTGCTCGTTCTGGTACTCGGGAAAAGACAGTTAGGGATAATTTAGTCAATGATCTATGCAGGAAGATTGCTTTTTGGAACCCGCCTCTATGGATATAGCGTATTGTTTCTATTTTTGCATTCAATCCTTTATGGCTGTTGCGTTCATCAAACTCTATGATTTCTTCTATTAGCGGATTGTGTTCCAACATTCTCTTGCATCTGCCAGGAAGCATAGTTGCTAAATATACTTGTTTTTCTCCCCCATGTTTGATTGCTCTTAAAGCAGGTATAGAAAATAGAACATCTCCTAACCAATTAGAATTAACTACTAATATTTTATCCATCTATCCTTTTAAAGTCTCTTTATATACGTCTAAAGTAGCTTCAACAGTCTTTTTTATATCATAGTTTTTCGTTGCTATGTTCTGAGCCCTTCTGCTCAGTAGTTCCCGTTTTTTACTATCATAATAGAGTATCTCTACTGCTGCTGTGAATTTTGCTATATCTAAAGGGGGGATCAATATTCCACAATCACCGTTATTTAAAATTTGAGTTATTTGCGAGACTGAACTGGCAATTATTGCTATCTCCATAGCCATAGCTTCTAAGAGTACTAAACCGAAAGGTTCTTCGCGAGGGGTGAAACAGAAGATATCCATACAGCGAAGAGCTGGTCGAATATCTTTTACCCCTGATATAAAGATTGCATGATCAGACAAACCATAGCTGGATATTTTAGCCTCCAACTCTCTCTTGTATGAGCCTTCTCCGACTAAAAGGAGTCTTAATTCCGGCATCTTTGGTCTTAATACATTTAAACCTTCAATCAATAATTCTTGTCCCTTTATCTTCTCTAGTCTTGAGATGTTTCCCAAGATAAAACTTTTTTCAGGAAGCCCTAGTTGTTCACGGGCCTGCTCTTTTGTTTGTGAGTATGATGAAAAATTTTTACAGTCTACCCCGTTGTATATCGTGTTTATTTTTATAGCAGGAATTTTTAACCAGCTGGTTAGGCGGTGAGTCGTCTGATCGCTTACTGCAATAGCTTTTCTTCCAACAAAAGGGAACAACTTGCGACTTAATCTGTTTTTGTAAATCCCATGTACTGTACTTATTTGAGGTATATTTAGTTTTTTAGATAACCAATAACCTAACACTGAAGCAGTGCGAGTATGAGTATGGATTAGATCCAGTTCTTCTTTCTTAAAATAGTTTTTAAGTACTCTGAGACTTTTAAAGATTTCTGCACTCAGTATGGATTTAGTCTTTAATGGAATAAATATATGTTTTGCTCCAGCCGCCTCTATCTCTTTAAGAAGCACCCCACCTGTACTAGCAATATATACAGATATACCTCTAGATGTTAATCCCGAAGTTAGATCTAATATATGGCGTGTTATCCCCCCTAAATTAAGGTGTTTGGTTATAATAAGTATTTTCATTTTTCCATTATAACTAAGGATTAGTTAAACTGGAAGTTTAAAGCCCCCGAGAGTATAATGTTAAAACTATGGAGCATTTGGAAGAAAAGTTTTTTCAGAGACCGGCTAAAAAAGTTGCCCAAGAGTTATTGGGGCAATATTTAGTTAGAGAGCACCGCGGTGTTAGATTAGTTGTAAAGATTGTCGAGGTGGAAGGATACTTAGGAGTGAAGGATAAGGCTTCTCATGCTTATGGAGGCAGACAAACCAAAAGAAATAGCGCTATGTATCAGAGAGGCGGCGTGTTCTATGTCTATAAGATATATGGACTTTATCATTGCTTAAACGTTGTTACGGGTATAAAAGATGCTCCGCAGGCTGTTCTAATAAGAGCAGTTGAACCTATAGAGGGGGCTGAGCAGTTACAAAAAAACAGAACTACAAAGACTGACAACAAAAACCTTACCAATGGTCCAGGTAAGCTTACTCAGGCTATGAAAATAGATTTAAATTTTAATTTTCAGAGCGTAGAAAATAAAGAGCTCTATTTTTTAAAAGGGGAAAAAATTAAAATAAATCAGATAATAAAAGCGCCAAGAATAAATATAGACTATGCAGAAGAGTGCAAGGATCTACCGCTAAGGTTTTATCTAAAAGGAAACAGGTTTATATCTGCTAAGTAATATCTATGCCTAAGGGGGAATTCTTTGTCTTACAGTGAAGAGCTTGAAAAATTACCGCCTAAGTTTGTTGAAAAGCTGTCTAGGCTTTTTGCTCCTTCTCTTTTTCAGCGGGTTGCTAGGACGTTTAACATTAAGCGTCCTCATACTTTCAGGGTGAATACAATTAAAATTGATCGTCTAACATTGATGTCTGAATTAAAGAAAAAAAATATTAAGGTAAAGAATGTTAGCTGGTATAAAGATGCTTTTATCTTGCTTAAGCCGGAGCTGAACAAATTTGCTAAGACAGACCTCTACTTCAACGGTAAAGTTTATGTTCAGAATCTGTCCAGCATGTTGCCGCCCCTCATTCTTAAGCCTAGCAGTTCTGATTATGTCTTGGACTTGACCGCAGCACCGGGGAGCAAGACAACTCAGATGGCGGCTATGATGGGAAATAGAGGTAGAATTTTGGCTTTTGATAAGGACCCAGTCAGGTTTGAAAAATTAGCAGCTAATCTAAGGTTTCAAGGTGTTGTGAATACGGAGCTGGAGAATGAAGATGCGATTGGTATCTGGAGAGATCATTTTGAGGAGTTTGATAAAATTCTCTTAGATGCTCCTTGCAGTGCAGAAGGCAGGTTTAATGTTTCAAAAGCTAAGACATATCGTTATTGGAATCAGATGAGAGTTAAACGAATGGCTAAAAAACAGAAAAGTCTTATAAGGACTGCTTTTGAAGCTTTAAAACCAGGAGGACTATTGCTCTACTCTACCTGCACTTTCTCCCCTGAGGAGAATGAGTCTGTAGTGAATTATTTAATTAGAAAATATCCTGCTTGCTGTAAGATCGAGCCTGTAAATTTAGGGATTAAAAATATCTTGCCTGCGCTTGGCTCCTGGAATGGTGTTGATTTTGCCAAGGGTATTAAAAATTGTATTAGAGTTATTCCCGGTGAACTTATGGAAGGATTCTTTATCGCACTCCTACGTAAAATCAAATCCCCTAACGAGTGCTCTAATTAAGTATAAGATTTTGTAGTAGTCTATTTATACTTGCAGGCACAAGAGTGTATTTAGGATTCTCTATAGTTCCAGTTATCTTGATTTTATGGAAGAACTCTTGAACCCCTAAGGATAAGATTTTTCCGATCTTGCTAAGAGGAGAACTTGATTCTTCCTCGCTCTCTTCTTGTGGAAATTCAGTTATTAAAGTTAGGTCGAGGTCACCCGCTGTATTCATAGATCCAGATAGCATAAGATTAACATGGTCTGAGATTAAAACAGACTCTGGACTTTGCAGCGTTAGATTCTGAAAGTTTAAACTACCCTTGCCTTGAGTGAAAGATATTTCACTCAATCCCGGCTTATTTATTAAAGAAGCTATTTGAGATAGGAACTTAAATCTGCCTAAATTACCTTCTCTGAATCCCCATTTACAGGCTCCCAGTATCGATCCTAAATCTTTTAAATCTCCTTTTATAGCCGAGTTAGCGGATAATAATGCATTGCCGATATCTTTATCGAAAAATGGTTGAATTAATTTTTCAATTTCATAATTTTTAATGTATATATCAAGTTTAAAAGGAATTTGGTCTTTGATGGTAAAGTTTCCCATTGCCTGGATAGAGCTTGCTCTATCGCCTAGGAAAAAGTTTTCTATAACGATATTTTTATTGGTCATTTTCAAGTCTAGGCTGCCAGATTTAGCAATTATGTTCTTATCATAAGACGTATCACTTAGCACTAAATAAGCATCAGCGGTTAATATTTTATTTTTAATGTTATATCCTAGGTTAAAACCTTCTATTTTTAGATTAGACTCTATCTTGTCAAGGTAAGAGTTTTTTGGTGTATCTATATAGTCAAACACTGTCTTAATGTCGGTTGAACCTTTGCCGGTTAGCTGCAAATCCTGAGCATCAATATCGTAGTGCCCGTTTATGTGCAGCATGGCTCTATCTTTATAGATACTCGTCTTAAGATTTACTGCATTTGAGATTTTTCTTATTTCGCCAACAGAATGAAAAAGCTCACTCACTATGTTAAAATTAAATGTAGGGTGCATCTTTAAATTAGTAATATCTGCTGTTCCCTGCCAAGCGATATCATTATTTGTGAATTTTAAATCAGTTATCTCTATTTTCTCTAGGTCGGTCTCTACGGTTAATCCCCCTTTTTCTATAATAGATCTGTTCTGTTTAGCATCCAATATGTCAAAGTCGTTAACCGATACAATCAAAGACGGGGTTTGATTGTTTAACATATAGTCGGCATTCACTTCAGATGATATCAATTCAAGAGTTGGTAAATTTAATTTTAGATGCTTTATGTAAAGGTTGGCTTTTAAGTCTACATCTTTCCCAGGAACTGATTTTAGAAATAGGCTGGCTTTGCAGAGTCCTTCTAAGCCTTTAAGATGACTTGGCAATTCAATTTTGCCTATATTTGAGGCAATATTAAGTAATTTTTCAATAGGCTCTTCGGATGTTTCCAGAGAAAGCAGGAAGTTTTTAGTTTTGATATCGTAGGCAGAATCAATGATATTGAAATCAAGACTGTATTTGCCTGCTTGTATTGTTCCTGAGCCTGTAGCTTCACCTTGTTTGTCTATCAATGCCATTAGGTTTGGACGTATGCTAAGATTGTAGATAAGTATGGTCTCTTTCTGGTAGCTTATCTCTATCTTTGGAAAGATTACTCTGAATATGACAAGTTTCGGTTGCTCTATTTTAAAGCTACAGAGAGTATTCTCTAAAAGGTATTTTTCTAAATTAACAATTGCATTGGGCAAAAGGTGCTTTTGAAGATAAATATGCCCAGATATAGCAATTATTAAAATAGAAATAACTATAAATATTGTTACTTTTTTCATCGCAACCAATCTAGCGCAATCTATCTCTATGTGCAAGAGCAATTCTATCAAATAAATGCAGGGCGATAACAAAGCATCTTTGCATATATATAACTTGAAATTTTAATATTTTTAATATATTGTTATAAACTTATAGATAAGGCCCTATCGTCTAGCTCGGTCTAGGATATCGGACTCTCATTCCGGCGACACGGGTTCAAATCCCGTTAGGGCTACTTAAATCAGCAAGTGTGTTGTTTGTAAAGAGAGATAGGAGGAGAAGTATGAACCATACAGGGTGCCCGGTTTTAAATGACATCGAAAGTTATTATAAGGGCGAAAAGATATTAGAGAATAAGTATGGGTTTTTTGCTGATAACG
>JAVCCU010000028.1 GCA_030765335.1 Candidatus Kaelpia aquatica
ATCAAAGACTTAAGTGTTTTGAACGAGAAGAAATTTCTCGACAAGTTGCATCAGGAAAGAGTCTCAGGGAAGTAGCTAAAAATCTCCATAGATCTCCAAGCACCATAACCCGAGAGATAAATAAAAGGGATTTTATTACTTAAGAAACACTATGGATTCTAAACTTTCGAAAGAAGGACAGCCGCCTTCTATTTTAATTATATCTCTAAGAGGATTAACAACACTATCAATCAAACTAAAAATATCATCTTGTGACAATCTATTGCTATACGCAGATATTATTTTTGCCCTAAATACTGACGCTATATCCTCATACCCACCTTCTAATTCGAATGGCATAACACAGCTTAAATAAGAAGCTACAAAGTGATGCTTAACTAATTCATCTTCTAGAACGTTTACCTGTCTTTTAAGCAGAGAGTTAATTTGGCCTATCCTGACTTCAACATATTCAACAATATCACTCACTCTATAGATGCTACTTTCTGAATCTACATTTTTTATTTGAAACCTAAGTAAATCTAAATTTTCAAGTTCATGTAAAACAAATCTATCTAAAATAAATATTTCCAAAGAATCTAAATCTTCGGAACGTTTTATATAATCTGATAATTGATAAAAACTTAACGCAACATCAGAACCTTGCACCCTTCTCAATAAATGGCTACATTCATGGAGAAGCATAATTCTAACAGATGGGTCTAAATCTTTTATAGAAGGAGCAAATATTACTCCATCTCCTTCGTAAGGAAGACTCATCTTATAAGGCATCTCTTCTGTGTTTGATATGGCTGCTAGAATTGTGACCTTAACTCTATCAGAATATACAACATGTCCCCAGTTATCACCTGATACAATATAGATCCTACGAACACCTGTTTTCTCAATCTCTTG
Organism: Candidatus Kaelpia aquatica; assembly: GCA_030765335.1. NCBI lineage: Bacteria > Pseudomonadati > Candidatus Omnitrophota > Candidatus Kaelpia > Candidatus Kaelpia aquatica. The sequence continues at coordinate 895 of JAVCCU010000028.1, forward strand.
GACTAAAACTTTAAAAACAGGTTCATTCAATAAGCTATCGATCTGTCTTTGAAAATCAAAATCTCCTACCGCTTCTATGCAATCCAATCTATCAATTATTCTTCTTGCCCAAACACAACTTGGACATAGAATAAATATCATTAAAATAGTATAGAAAAATACCACATAATACCTATTAATCTTCATATTTATACCAATTCCCCTCTTTTATCCTTCTAGCATCTGCAGGAAGTATAAATAAAAACAGTAGCAAACAAACCAATCCAATTATTAAAACATTTGTCCTACTTTTTCTGAACATTAATATTCTATGGTACATTTAACCCCCAATTTCTATAGCAACTTTCAAAATCAAAAACTAGTTTTCTGAAAAGTTTTATTTGCTCTGATTGTCCTGATTCCATGGCAAGCTTTTCAAAATTTGATTCTATCATAGTTGCCTCATCATTAAGGCCCAAGAAACGTACCTTAGCAACTCGCCAAGCATCGTAAATTATATCAATGCCATTCGGAACTAGCACATCATGCACAATCTCACGTTTCGCCTCCTCCATTTCCTCTCTAGCTATCATTGAAGAAATATTTGTTAATTGCGAAGCGATTTTATCGGCTATTATTTCATGTAATCTACCTATGACATCTTCCAATTTTTCCACAGAAAGATATCCATTATCAAAATAGACACTATATGAGCTGAAATCAAACTGAATCACTCCTGCATAACGAGAATTAAATCCTTCTTGTATCAACCTTATCAAATCGTTGTTTGTTCTAGCTGACAACTCAGATAAATTATGTCCTAACTCATGAGCAATAACCGTTGTTAGAACATCTGCATAATTCCCGCTGGTTAGTTCATACAGTTCAAACAAACCATCCAAATCAAGCTCTATCACTGAAAGATATTCTTTATTTCCAAACCTGCGGTCATCAATTCCAAGCCATGCCATTTCAACACCCTCGTTCCTAGTAACTAAATCTGCTCCGGCATTACATCCTTTTGGTCGAATGAGAATTAAATCGGTCTTTATAGCTATACTCAACTTACTTGAAGCAACAGCTTCTACTTCTTCGATTATTTGATGAACATTTAAAATAAATTCGGGGCTAAGCTTTAACTCTCTCATTTTTTGGAGAATAAAATATAATTCTTGTGAACTATTAATAAGTTCAGGGTCAAATCTAATTCGTGGTACTAGTTCTACAACTTTTTCTAAAGCTTGCCTTAATTGCTGAATATTGTCTGGAGTTTGCTTTAAATCAATGTCATCCCTCAACCTCCTTGCATCTGCAGGACAAGAAAATAAAATAGCCCCCACCATAAATAAAATAATCCCTTTGGTCTTTAGATTTGACATATTTTGTACCAATTTCCCTCTTTATAAAGTATGCCATATATACGGTAATAGTCAAATTGGAGGGCTAAATAAGATTAAGGGGGGTCACTTCGCCACAGTCAAGCGCTCTGCCAACTGAGCTACGCCCGCCATACTTAGAAATACATACGCCTGGAGGGAATCGAACCCCCAACCCTCTGCTTAGAAGGCAGATGCTCTGTCCGATTGAGCTACAGGCGCATTGTAATTTAATAACATAAAGAGAGATAAAATTCAATCTTATACTATAACAAGTAGCTGAAAACAATGGATTCAATATTAGCTAATATTGATATGAAAAATAAGATTTAACAAAAATATATTGAAACATCCTACTTATAAACATGTAAAAATAATTATTCCCCAATTAAAAACATAAGATAATTCTGATTCTCCGGACTCCAACACCAACACCCCACCCTATACTCCCGAATTGGTTTGTAGAGTCAAACATTGACATTGTAGTGACAAAATGTTAAAGCTACCATTATGAACAAAGACGAATACCTTCAAATAAGAGTATCTAAGACAGAGAAAGATAAAATTAAGAAAGAAGCTAAGCAGCAAGGCTTTGATAGTATCTCCGCCTTCTTGTTGTGGTTATTCAGAAAATCTATCAGGAAATCTTAACCCCTCTCAAATTGTGCCCTTTTTGTGTCCCTTCTCTGTCTAAATAGGTATAAATCCATACAAATTAGTATAAATTGAAAACTAAATAAAATATTCAAAAACTTTTCCTGCCCCGATTGTTTCTTATGTTCTATTCACTATCAGTAGAACTGACATCTGAGGATAAACGATAATATTTAATATTTCTCCAGGAAAGCGGAATTTCTCCCTCTCCCGTGCCATGCCTAAAGCCCGGCCCTCCTTCACCCCATATTGACTCAACCCTATCATCGATAGTACGTTTCCCTGCATGGAGTATTGTGTCCTCTTTCTCGTTCCAGGAAACAGCAAGGTCTCCTTCCCGTCTATCTTCCGGACTCCTAACTTCTTCATAAATACCATCTTCGATAAGAGCAATAAGTTCTTTCTGGTCAACTTTATGCAATCTCCCGAGTGCATAACCAATACAATTCAAATCCGAAGAATAATCGGAATTTCTGATAAGCTCCATCCCGAAAGGTAATTTTCGTACTAACTCTTCATCAGATATCCGGAAATGTTCATGATGGTCAATTGCTATCACAATATCTCTTACCATTAGCCCCTCTTTCTCAACAAGAATTCGAGGAATGTCAAATTCAGCACACAACACATCTTGTTGCGCCGAAAATTCTAACTCTTTTATTTCCCCTCTGTTTTGCATTGCTATTAATCTGCCTTGCAATAAATCTACATCTATTTTTGTTACATTGTGAAATACAACCTAAACAGAGGTTACGACTCCACTTCTTGCAGCCTGAGTAAAAAGTTCTTCAAATGCTTCAAAGACCGAAAGAGCTGCTTCTCCCATCTTTTTTACTGTAATGGAAATAGATGCTAAAGAATTCGAAGATATAGTCATAACTCCCTGACTTCTATCATTTCCAATTACCCGCCTTGCCTGTGCGAGATGAGAAAACAAAACTACCCCCACTATAAATAAAACAATACCTTTAACTTTTAGGCTCATCATAATCTGTACCAATTCCCCTCTTTATATATACCATATACAGAGTACTAGTCAAATTGGGGTTAAAAAACAAATATATCCTGATAGACAGACATCAATAGGGGTCCCAAGTACTATGTACTACACATACCCCCTACTCGACTTTTTACGGTACCCCCTACCCTCAATAATTACTGGGGACAATATGGGGACAATTTAAATGTACGTAGATGTACATCAATGTACTTGGGTGTACTTTGGATTTTAGGGTAATCGCTTGATAGATAATGTAGTTACAGTAAAATCAACGAGTTAGGAAATTAGGCTGGTTCGGTTTAGAAGGCAGATGCTCTGTCCGATAGAGCTACAGGCGCATATTTAATATATTGTAGCTCTATTTTACAATATTGCAATCGGGGTGGGGAGATTCGAACTCCCGACTTCCTGGTCCCAAACCAGGCGCTCTAAACCAAGCTAAGCCACACCCCGATATTGAGGTTCTATTCTTATACCAGATAAAATAAATTATTTCAAGCAACATAGCTTTATATACATTTTATATTTTGAAGAAATAAAATAAAGGTATATAATGATTAAGCTTACATTATTATACATTTATGAATACAAAAAATGCGAATTAAATTAAGTTCTAAATTTGGAATTTTCTTTACTATCCTCATCGTTGAAATAGCAATCATTGCAATCAGCTATATACATGTCGCCAAGCATCACGAATATTACATTGAAGAACTGCAGGATGATATCGAAATACTCGATTTGGCAAAAAGCCTGGAGCGCTCTTTCGCGCAACTAATAATACCGATTGAAAATTTTAACCAAAAAAAGAGCTTCTTTCAACAGGCAAGCGTTAACATAGAAGAGATTCTCGATAAAACATATCGGCTTGAAATAGACGACATTGAAGGTAGAAAACTTTTAAACTATGTCACAACGGAATATGCTCAAGCTAAGAAGATCGCCTTTGAAGCATTTGATATAGAGAAAGAGAGGCCTCCGTCTGAAACCGAAGTCTTACTTAAGAGACTAGAGCTTAATATATCTAATGCCTTAATGATCTCTGAAAAATTCCACCAATTTGTTTATGAAAAGATAATAATGATGCGCTCAGGCCAAGAGAGAACAAGATATTTTCTCTATGGAATAGCGCTAGGAGGATTATTTGTCAATATACTCCTAATATTATTTAGCATAATCTATTTTAGAAATACGATAACAGTACCCTTAGTTCAATTAAGAAATAACGCCCTAGAAGTAGGACAAGGTAGATTTAAAAAAACGGTACCTATAAAATCAACGGATGAAATCGGTGACTTAACAAATGCCTTCAACAAAATGATAGATGATCTAAGAGAATCTCAAAACCAGCTTATCCAAGCAGAAAAGATGGCATCTTTAGGACAGTTATCTGCAGGTGTTGCCCATGAGATTAAAAATCCTCTTACCATTATTATCCAAGGAATTGAATATCTTAAAAATTCTTCTGTCGATCCCAAATTAATAGATGCAGCAGATAGAATAAAAAAAGCTGCCTTAAGGGCGGATAAAATAATAATAGATCTTTTAGATTATTCACAGCCAGCATTTCCTAAATTTAAAAAATCGGATATTATACATCTTATTAAAGAAACTTTATCTTTAACAAAATATCAAATTGATATGAAGAATATAGCAGTAGAAACAAGTTTTGCCCCTGAGATACCTAAAGTAAATATAGATGACCACTTAATGAAGCAGGTTTTTTTAAATATAGTCATGAACGCTGTTGACGCTATAAAAGATGAAGGTAATTTAAATATATCTGTTGATAAAAAAACTATAGATAAGCAGAGCTTTATTGAAATAATATTCGATGATAATGGCTGCGGAATATCAGATAATAACCTTAACAAAGTATTTGACCCTTTCTTTACTACTAAAAGAGGTAGGAAGTCGGCTGGATTAGGGCTGCCGGTAACTAGAGGTATAATAAGAAGGCATCATGGTACAATAGGCATAGAGAGCAGTATTGGAGAAGGCGCAAAAGTAAGAATTAAACTGCCGGTCTAAAAAGGAGCGTACAGATGAGTAAAAAAATACTTTTAATCGACGATGAAGAAGATTTCTGTCATTTTGTAAAACTAAATTTAGAAGATACTGGTAGATTTGAAGTCTCAACAGCAACTAGCGGTATTAAAGGAATAGAGATGGCGAAAGAAAAAAAACCAGACTTAATACTGCTAGATCTTCTAATGCCTGTTATGGATGGCTCAGAGGCTGCAGAACATCTTTTAAAAAACGAGACTACAAAACATATTCCTATTGTATTCGTAACAGCCTTAACGCGCAAAAAAGAAGTCGACTCCCACTACGGAACCATAGGGGGAAGAACTTTTCTTGCAAAGCCAGTAACGCCGGAAGAGCTTATTCAATGTATAGAGAGAGTGCTCGAGATAGGTTAACCAGCGGCCTTATTTTTAACACTCATTTATTACTCTAATTAAATGAAAAGATTTCTCATTTTTTCCTTTATCATTTTCTATGGAGCAATGCTAATAGACCCGGTCATAGATATATCTTTTGACAGTCCAAGATATATAACAACGGCAGATTCAATAGCATCCGGTAACGGCTATAGAGCAATATCTGAAATAGATAATAATCCTGTTTTCTACAACAACTACATATTCCCATACATTCTGGCTCCTTTAATAAGAATATTTGGCTTAAACCCTTATCCATTAAAAATACTAATACTTATTTTCAGCCTCTTATCTATATTATTGTTTTTTAGTTTAACCTTAAAACTATTTAGCAAAAAAGAGGCGCTCTTGCTCTCAATATCTTTAATGAGTATGCCTATCTTTATCAGATTCAGTAATAAGGTGCTTACAGAGGCTCCTTTTATGCTCTTTCTATTATTATCCTTATGGCTGCTGCACAGATATTTCCAAAAAGATAAAAAAATATACTTAGGGCTGCTTTTGGTAACAACATATTTTTTAATATTTACTCGCACAATAGGAAGCCTCATGTTAATACCTCTTTTTATCTATAGCTGCACCAAAAGAGATCGAAGCCTATTTATGATGACGGCAATCTTAGCTATAATAACTATACTCACCATGCATGTTATCCAATCAAGAACAGCCCCAGAAAACTACCTCTATCATATTAAATATCTTTTATATAAAGATGCCTTTACACCTGAACAAGGATATATCGACATTGGATGTTTAATAATTAGAGCAGTAAATAATATTAAATTTTATTTCCTAAATATACCAAAAGAGACATTCAATCTTCCCTCTTTTGGAATATCTCTTTATGCAGCATTGTTCTGGACATTACTATGCTTAGGCATGTACAACATAAGACCTAATTTTTACAAAACAATATTTTTTGTTTTTTTTACTACCTACATCTCTTTCTTTATTATCTGGCCCTGGCAAAATACAAGGTTCATCTACCCTATTCTATTTATAATGCTTATCTATCTATATTGCGGGTTCAAATCGCTAATTATAGGAACGCCGTCGGCCATCAAAAGGATAATATACCTAACGGTTATAATATCCATCCTTTACTCCGGACTTAAAGAATTATTACTTGAAATAACCGTGAATAGGATACATCCGGCAGAAGTTAATGAGTTAGTTCAGTTGAGTAGTTGGATTAAAGATAATCTTCCTCAAGAACCTGTAATACTATCTAAAAATACTGCCTTAATATACATGCTCTCGTCAAAAAAAGGCACCTACACGCCTTATAGCTACGACATGGAAAAGATAACAGCTCATATAGAAAAAAAGGGGGTAACCCACATACTGGCTGATAGATTTAACTCTGAGATGATAAAATATATCTATCCTTGGATAAACAAAAATAAGGAAAGATTAAAAATAATTAAAATTAACGGAGGAACAGTTCTTTTCGAATTAGATTAACGTTTCGAATACTGAGGTGCCCGTCTTGCTTTTCTAAGCCCGTATTTTTTCCTCTCTACCATTCTGGGGTCGCGAGTCAAAAGGCTTTTATCTCTTAATGGACCTCGGTTTGATTCGTCATAGAGAACAAGTGCCCGCGCAACACCCAAGCCAACAGCTCCAGCTTGCCCGGTAAGTCCTCCTCCTTCTACTTTTGCTTTTACATCAAACTTCTTTAAAGATCCAGTCGCCTCCAAAGGCGCCGTTATCTGCTGTCTATATAACATTCTTGGGAAATATTCATCAAGATCTTTTCCATTTATAACAATCTTACCGCTACCATCTTTTAGATGCACTCTAGCTACCGAAGTCTTTCGCTTACCAGTTGCAAGCACTTTTGTCTTCTTGACCTCTACTTTATCTGTTGTCTCTGTAATCTCTATGTCCACCATACTAATCTACCTCCAAAAGTATCGGACTCTGAGCTCTATGAGGATGCTCAGGCCCTTTATAAATCTTAAGCCTAGTCATTCTACGCGCTAAGAGCTTATTCTTAGATATCATGCCCTTAACAGCATGCCTTATAACATACCCAGGCTTACGGACAAGCATATTTCTTATATTGGTCTCTTTTAACCCTCCAGGATAACCGCTATAACTCTGATAACTCTTAGTCATAGATTTTTTACCGCTAAGCTTAACTTTTTCAGCATTTATTACAATCACGGTGGCTCCAGAATCAACATGAGGGGTATAATCCGGAGAATCTTTACCCATCAGCAGCTTAGCTATAGTAGTACCAAGCCTACCTAATATTTTGCCTTCGGCATCAACAAGGTAGCACTTCCTGCTCACCATATCTTCTTTTCTTTTCATGTATGTCTTCATCATCTTTATCTTTGTATAAAGGCAGTCTTAAAAAATACCATATTCATAAAATTATGTCAAGTAAATGAAAAATGGTTGCGGGGGCAGGATTTGAACCTGCGGCCTCCGGGTTATGAGCCCGACGAGCTACCAGACTGCTCCACCCCGCGATCATTGTTATTAGTTCTCAGTTACAAAGTCGTAGATTATCTCGCCCTCACCTACTACTCCCAGTTTTTCCCGGGCACGCTTTTCTATATATACCATATCTGTTTCCAAAAGTTCAAGCTTTTTCTTAAGTTCTTTATTTTTTGCAGACAACGAAGAGAGCTCTTCTTCTAGAATTCTATTCCGCATCTTCGCCTCCTGAACCTTTTTATATCCGGGATAATATATAAATCCCAGCAATAAAATCAGGCCTAGGCCTTGCAAAAACCTTTTTTTAACCCTTCTAACCATAGCGCTCCTGCAAACTTTGACTTACCAGACAACTCTTCTTCTATTCTAAGCAACTCATTATATTTTGCTATTCTTTCAGATCTAGACAAAGAACCTGTTTTTATCTGACCTGCAGAAGTTGCAACGGCAAGATGAGCAATAAAAGTATCTTCGGTCTCACCAGACCTATGCGATATGACTCTATTGTAACCAGAGTCCTTAGCAAGTTTCATAGTATCTAATGTTTCGGTAAGAGTGCCTATCTGATTTACTTTTATCAATATTGCATTAGCAATCTCTCCATCTATTCCTCTCTGTAATATCTTTGCATTTGTTACAAAAAGATCATCTCCGACAAGTTGTAATTTCTCACCCAACTCTTTGCTTAATACATCCCAACCTTCCCAATCATTCTCATCTAATCCGTCCTCTATTGAGATTATAGGATATTTACTGACTATATTTTTATAGTATTCGACCATTGCTTCAGCTGTTAAACTCTCACCGCGGAACTTATATACTCCATCACGATAGAAAGAAGAGGCTGCAGAATCTAGAGCTATAAAAATCTCTTCTCCTGCCTTATAATTTGCTCCTTCAATTGCTTCCATAATAACCTTTAACGCTTCTTCGTCTGAATCTAAATCAGGCGCAACTCCACCCTCATCTCCAACTGCAGTAGAGAGTCTTCTGGATTTTAATATTTTCTTCAATGAATGAAAAACTTCGGCTCCGGCACGTAAAGCCTCCCTAAAAGTAGGGAAATTAACCGGAACTATCATAAACTCTTGAATATCAAGATTGTTGTCGGCATGTTGACCGCCATTTATTATATTCATCAACGGCACTGGAAGAAGAAACTCTTCGCCTTGGTGAATATGCTCATAGAGCGGCTTCTTAAGACTAGCACTTGCAGCTTTAGCTGAAGCCATAGATACAGCCAATATCGCATTGGCTCCTAAATTCTTTTTCTCTTCTGTGCCATCGAGAGAGAGCATGATATTATCGATCTCTCTCTGATTTCCAACATCTTTATCGATAAGTGCAGGTGCTATTTGGTTTATAATATTATCTACTGCTTTAAGCACCCCTTTACCTAGATACCTTTTGCTGTCTCCATCTCTTAACTCTAATGCTTCATATTCTCCTGTTGAAGCACCAGAAGGTACAGCTGCTCTACCTAAAGTAGAATCTTCTAAAATAACATCTGCTTCAACTGTCGGATTACCTCGTGAGTCTAAAATCTCACGCGCTTTAATCTCTTTAATTTTCATCTTGTTCTCCTTTAATTATGATTTTAACAGCTCTATCTTCTACTAAAATTTTCTCTTTGGCAAAAAGATCTATCACTTCAGGATATAACTTATGCTCGATCTTATGCAATCTCTCCGTTAGAGTCTCTTCTGTATCATCAACTCTAATAGGTTCTATATCTTGCACTATTATCGGCCCAGAGTCAACCCCTTCGTTAACAAAATGTACTGTTACACCTGTTTGATCCGCTCCAGACCGAAGAGTATCTCTTACGGCATGCGCTCCGGGAAAAGAGGGAAGCAATGCAGGGTGAATATTTAAAATTTTATTCTTATACCTATTGACAAAATAAGAGCTTAAGATCCTCATAAATCCTGCAAGCACTATAAAATCAACACCTTTTTCCTTTAACTCTTTTATTATTAAAGCCTCATAATCTTCTCTTTTGCAATAATCTTTGGGATCAAAGCAGAATCTTTCAATTCCAGCTTTAGCTGCCCTTTTTAAAGCATAGGCACTAGCATTATCAGAAACAACGAGAGAGAGCTTAGCCTCTATCTTCCCATTCCCTATCGCCTCTATTATCGCTTCTAGATTAGATCCGTTACCTGAAACAAAAACCGCAAATCTCTCCATTTCAAACCCCTGCTTTTTCTTTTGAATATTCTATCTCTATAGTATGCATAGGACACTTATCTGCAATCTTCTTATAATCTTCTTCTCTATCTAAATCACTACCGCTATAACTTACCTTAGCAAGCTTATCTTCCATCTTAAAACTGCCCTTAGATGACAGCTTAACACACAGGCTGCAGCCAATGCAGCCAACTTTACAGGCCTCTTTAACCTCTAAAATACTATCTTTATTGGAGCAGGCTACAGAAACAATAAACTTTCCGTTATAATCAATGAGCTCAATAATTCCTCTAGGGCATTCTTTCACACAGAGACCGCAGCCGATACATTTATCCATATCAACAATGACAAGACCATCTCTTAGTGATATTGCAGATACAGGACAGGACTTGATACAATCGCCAAAACCAAGGCAGCCATAACTACAGCCCTGATAAGCAGCATTGAGGCTTGCAGCATGGCAACTCCCTATTCCTTTATACTGAGCATAGAACTTCTTGTCTTTATCAGTACCCTTACAAAGCACTATGGCCTTCTTAAGAGTTGATTCCTGACCCTTAGTTCCTAAAATATTATAGAGTTTTGACATCTTACCATTATCAAGCATCGGACATCGAGCCTCTTTACCTTCAGAGACAGCCTTAGCAAAAATCTCGCAGCTGGAGAAACCGCAGGCGCCGCAATTTAAACCAGTAAGCATCCCCATGGCCTCTTCTAATTTAGGGTCAATCTTAACCCAAAATCTTTTATAGACCAGCCAGACAATAAAAGCAAAGAATACCGCCACAAAGAGCATCGCAATCGAAGCTAAAATCATAGCACTACCTCTTCAATGAGATGCAAAGCTATAGAGCCAGATGAATGCTCGGATTCAAAACACAAAACCTCTTCCCCGTTAAGCTCTTTTATCCTGTAAGGCACTATATTCTTTTCTAAACTATTACCGCTCTTGCTAGTAAATCTAATCTTTAGAGGTTGCTTGCTGCGTATTGCACCTTCAATAATCTTTGTCTTTTGAGCATAATCTAAACATATTATTTTTAAAAACTTATCAGCTCCCATCTCGGTCAACTTTAAAAAAACATCTGCAGTAAGCTGAGCATCGTCTAAAGCACGATGAGTCACAGCTATTGGCAGCTCTAAGCTTTTAGCTACATTCCAAAGAGGATACTTCTCTAAATCAGGCAGCATCTTCTTTGCTAAAATATAGATATCTATAACTTCCTTGGAATCGACATCTTTATAACCACAATCGTGAAGTGCTGAGTTTAAAAAGGAAATATCAAATCCTGCATTGTAAGCGGCAAGCTTATTACCTTCTATAAACTTTAAGAATGACGGCAGTATCTCATCTATTGTTGGAGCATCTCTTAACATACTTTGAGTTATCTTGTTTACCATGTAAGCCGCATAAGATACATCTCTCTCGGGATTGATTAGATGGCAGTATTGATCTATGATCTTATCGCCATCTAACTTAACTGCTCCAATCTCACAGATTTTATCACCCGAATAGGGACTTAAGCCGGTAGTCTCACAATCAAAAACAACACATTTCATAAAAATATTTTAGATATTAAATTATATTAAATAACTCAGAACATGACCCACTATAATACAGATCATTAAAACACCTAATATTAATTTAAATACTACCGCTCCAAACCTGCCCAGAAAAGAGCCTAGACCTGCGCGGAAAGCCTTGAATATATCTTTTTTCTCTTTAAGCTCAATAATAAAAGCGCCTAGAAAAACTCCTGCTATTGTCAGAGGGATAAAACCTGTTCCTAAAAATGCAAGCGAGACAGCTGCTGCTACTAAACCGCCTATAATAGCCCCCCAGCCGGCCCTCTTACCGGCCCCTGAGATCTTAACTCCAAGTATTATAAATATATATTCAAACAGCTCACCTGTTAGATATATCAAAGCCAGAGCCAGGAGAACCTTGGGCGATATTATCTCAAAGCTTGTTAGGGCAGAGTAGATAAAAGAGAACGCCAAGATCAGCAGGTTGCCAAAACCTCCAAAGAGAGCAAACAGAAAAGATATTAAAACCAGAATTAAAAAAAACACAGTGATTAATACTTCCATGATTTACATATTCTATCAAGAAACAACGTTCAATATAACTACAAAATAACAGCACTAATTAACATTAATCCTACCCTCTTCTAAATCTCTTACAATTTTCTCTATCCTCAATAACCGTTCTGTTGAAGTAGGATGGCTGTTATAGAAGTCCCGGACCATTGATTCAGGCATCTCTATAGCAAATCTCTCCCAGACATCAATGCCAGCTCTGACATCATAGCCTGCTTTATACGCATAAAGAATACCAAAATAATCGGCTTCTCTCTCAAACTCCCGGGAATATAAGCTGCTGAATGCACCGCCAATACCTCGCATTACAACATCACCGCTGCCAGGAGCTACGCTCTCTGCTCCATATCCAGCTGCTACTCCGAGTAAAATAGAGAACAGATTGGTTCCGACGCGTTTCCCGATATGACCCCGGGCAATATGAGCAAGCTCATGGCCTAGAATAATAGCTAGCTCATCTTCTGACTCAATAAATCTCATCAAGCCATATGTTACAACCACCTCTTTTGATGATGCACCGGCATTAACAGACTCTTCATTCAACATGCCGAAACTTACTTCAAGTCCAACTTTTTCTAAGACAGCTGTTGATTTTATGAGATTTTGGGATCTTATCAATTCAAAATCCAACTTATCTCCAGGTCTTAGATTATTCAAAACATATTTTAAATCTCTCTCTGTATTCATAATGCGCCCGTTAATCTTTTTGATAACATCCCCTCTTCTTATTCCAGATTTATCAGCCGCAGATCTTTTGACTACATAAGCAGCTGCGATACCATAATTATTCGCAGTATTAAAAAGCTTCTTTGAATATTGGTCAATCTTAATAAACCGAGCACCTAAATAGGGAAAACTCTTGCCGTTATCCGGTAGAGCCTTAAGAATTTCATAGCCTACCGCTGCAACAGCTCTCTCTTTTTCAAGTCGATACTTCAAGGCTTTAGATTTAAGCTCTTCCTGAGCCTGATAGATCTCCCCCCTATAGACAGGGGGTCCGGTTGTAACACAACCTGAAACTAAAAGAAAGACAGCTGCAATCCCCAATCTTTTCATTATCATAGATTATAGTGATAACAATATAAAGAATTCAATATAATTTACTATGTTGATATAATAGTTCTATGAATACTGTCCAATGCAAGCTCTGCCCCAAACAATGTTTGATAAAACCCGGATTAAGGGGAGATTGTAAGATCCGCTACAATCAGAATGGCAAGTTAATCCTGCTCACTTACGGCCGGCCCTGTTCAATACATATGGATCCTATTGAGAAGAAACCGCTTTTTCATTTTAACCCCGGAGAAAAAATACTATCTATTGCAACTGCAGGTTGCAACTTGCACTGCAAAAACTGCCAAAATTGGCAGATATCTCAGAGTAATCCTGAAGATATACCTTCTTATTCACTGCAGCCTAAAGATGTAGTCTCTCTGGCAAAAAAGAATGGTTCTAATATGATAGCCTATACTTATACCGAACCCCTGGCCTACTATGAATATACCTTGGACACCTCTATGGCAGCTAAGTCTCAGGGCTTACAAAATGTGATCGTAACTGCAGGATACTGCAACGAAAAGCCGCTGCGTAAACTATGCCGCCATATAGACGCAGCCAATATAGATCTAAAGTTTTTTAACGATAAAATGTATCGGCAGATAACAACCGGCGCCTTAAAACCGGTCTTAAATACACTCTTAACAGTAAAAGAGATGGGCGTCTGGCTTGAAATAACAAACCTGATAATACCGACGCTAAATGATGATCTAAGAGAGATAGAGAGAATGGCTCTCTGGATAAGAAAAAATCTTGGAGCAGATACCCCCTTACATTTCTCCAGATTTCAGCCTCACTATCTGATGAAAAATATCCCTGCTACGCAATATGAGATGCTCAAAAAAGCTCATTCAATAGCCCGCGATGCAGGACTTGAATATGTATATATAGGTAATGTATATGGAGTGAAAGAAGAGAATACTTATTGCCCAAATTGTAATAATATATTGATTGAAAGAACAGGCTATAAAATAATAGAATTAAAGATAGAGAATAACAGATGCCCTAATTGCTCAAAAATAATTGCAGGAGAGTGGAAGAGATAATGTATAAAAGCATAGAAAGACTGATGTATAAATTAGACAATCTATTGCATTTGGAGATAACAAGAAAGAGATTTCTGGCCTTAAGCGCTAAATTTATTTTTCTGACTATTATTTTAAGCTTTATTCCGATTAAATGGAGTAAAGAGAGCTCTCCTATGTCTAGAATGAGAAAGAAGATGCTTTTTAACAGAGATATGTATTTAAAACATGGCCTAGCAGGATGAAGAAAATATTTATAATCCTAATACTGTTACTGGGGGTGTACACCATGGTAAAAGAAGCAGATGCAAAGACATTAAATTCCAGCTGTAGCGGTTGGTACCCTGAAGAACCAAATGAACTTAAAGAGATGATAAGCTCTTTTTTAGATGAAGTAGAGGCTAAGTCAAAAGAGAGGCCTATTGCATTAATAGAGCCTCATGCAGGCCTAGCTTGGTCTGGACAGACAGCTGCTTATGGATACAAAGAACTGTTATCCAGAGAGATTAAATATGTATTTATACTTGGTCCAGCTCACAGATTTGACA
>JAVCCU010000029.1 GCA_030765335.1 Candidatus Kaelpia aquatica
ACAGGCAGCAATGACGATGTAACTTTGACCACAACTTCAGGCAATATAATAATGAGCGGTGACATCACAGCTCTTAACGACGAGGTAGTTTTAGTTTCTGCTGCTAACGTAACCGATATAACTGATGGAACAAGCGATATTTCTGCTGCTAATTTAGATATTACTGCTTCAGGTACCGTTGGTGCAATTGGGACTAACAATGAACTGGATACAGATGTTGATACACTTACAATAGCAGCTCAGGGAGATACTTATGTATTAGAAGAAAATGACATAACTTTAACCTCTGTTGTAACAACAGTTGGGTTGATTGATGTTGAAGCAGCCGGAACAATCACTCTTAATGTAGTTACCGCTGCTGGTGCAGTAGATCTCTATGCAACAGCTGGTGATATAGTAGATAATACAACCGGCACAACTCTAGTAACTGCAGGAGCTGATTCCAGCTTGAAAGCATCCGGTATAATTGGAACTGCTATTAACCCGCATGATCCTGTAGATGTTAGTATTGACGGTGATCTTTGGGTCTGGTCAGGAAGTGAAACAGACGAGGTCTCTGTAATACTTGCTGGGTATGTTAACAGTAGTTCAGATACAGAGAGAGTTGAGCTTCTTCTGCCTGCAACTCCTGGCCTTGTAATACTGGATAATAGGCTTATGGGCGGATCAAATTATGGTTCTGGAAGTTCTGGCGGAAGCATCTTAAACCGTGGATATGGATTTGTAACAATAGAAAAATCTGATATGTTTAACTTCTTCTATGCAAGGGCGTTAGAGACCTGGGGTTATAAGATAGCTGCACCTTGGGTACTATCAGAGGCTAACTTTATAGATGCTGGTTTCCTCGAAGGTCCTGAGGTTATAATAGATGGGTCTGCAGTTGGTGTAAATATTCTGCCTAGAGAGCTCTTGATAGCTCCGGCTATATTCCAGCCGCAGAACTATTACATAATCAGACAGATTAAAAGGTAAATAGTTTAATCACTAGAAAAGGAGGAAGAAGTGAAGAAGGGAATGTTTTTACTAATTTTTGTGGCAGCAGTTGTAGTAATTAACGGTGCATATGCAGGTAAGCAGACTAAGCCGTCTGATATGCGTCAGTTTAGGCCTCGTGAGATTAAGATGGATAGAAACCATGATGGTAAGGTAGATAGGCTTGAATACTATGATGAGAAGGGTATCCTCTTAAGAATTGAGGCTGATGCAACAGGTGATGGGGTTATGAATGAAGTTGTATATTATAAGAGTGGTAACCCTGATAAGGGTACTCGTGACTTAGATGGAGATGGTAAAATAGATGTTACACTTGTCTACGATAAATCAGGTATGATCATTAAGTCAGAGACTGATACTGATAAAGATGGTAAGGTTGATGAGTGGGTTGAATACAGAAATAGTATCCCTACAAAAGCAGAGAAAGATATCAACAAAGATGGTAAAGTTGATACTTTCTTAAGTTATAATAAGAAGGGTATGGTAATAAAGTCAGGTGTTGATGTTAACGGTGATGGTACTATTAATGAGTGGATAGACTACAAAGACGGTAAGCCTCTTGCAGGCAAGAGAGACTTAAACAGAGATGGCAAGCCTGATACAGAGTTAGTCTATAATAAGTCTGGTGTGGTTATAAAGTCAGAGACTGATACAGATGGAGATGGTAAGGTTGATGAGTGGGTTGAATACAACAATGGTATCCCTACAAAAGCAGAGAAAGATATAAACAAAGATGGTAAAGCCGATACTTTTTTAACATATGATAAGAAGGGTATGATTATAAAGTCTGAGACCGACACTGATAAGAATGGTAAGGTTGATGAGTGGGTATCCTATGAGAATGGTAATCCTACAAAAGCAGAGAAAGATACGTCAGGTAATGGAAAACCTGATACCTGGGTATCTTATTAATTTAAAAAGTTTTTACTTAACCCCTTTAATCTTATTAGGTTAAAGGGGTTTTTATTTAAAAAAGATAATTAATAATATGTATTGAAATTTAGTTGTAACTAAATTATGATATATAATTATGAAAAGAAAAAGTATAATTAGTTGTAATGAGTGTAGAGGGGATAAGTAGATGACTGAAACGAAATTTACTCCAGATGAAATTTTAAGACTTGCGGTAAAGATCAAAGTCAATGGGAGCAATTTTTACCGTAATGCAGTCTCTTTTTATAAAAACAAAGAGTTTAAAAGTTTATTCAGCACTCTCTCTAGTGAAGAAGATAAACATAAAGATGTTTTTCAGGATATTCTAAACAATTTTAAAAATAAAGATTACCTAGATGCCTATAGCAGTGAGCATCAAAAGTATATTAACTCTATTGCTAATGATATCATTTTTACTCAGGCTAATATAAGCAAAAAGATAAAAGAGGGGTTTAAGAGCATTGATGATGTATTTAGCTTTGCATTAGGAATAGAGGAGGATTCAATTCTTTTCTATACAGAGCTGAAGAGTTCTATTTTAAAAGGGGAGGATCTCTTAAGTGGTGTAATCAATGAAGAGAGAAGACACTTCAGCTTAATCTCTGATTTAAAGGCAAAATATTTAAATAAAGAATTAAAAGAGCATAGAAGGTATTAAGTTTATTTTGTTACAGTCTATTTTTATCATAAAATTGATATTCAAATCTGTTATCGTAAGTCTTTGATTTGCTTGGAGATAGATGAAATATCTGATTCAGATTGTTAGGTTTTAACAATCAATTGTCCGCAGGCAGCAGAGATATCCTGGCCCTTTGATTCTCTTAGTGTTGTTGTAATTCTCTTTTGCTCTAGTCTCAGTTTAAACTCTTTAATCTTCTCCTTATCAGGTCTTTTGAATTTTCCTTTTGTTTCATTGAATGGGATTAGATTGACCTTAACTCTAGGTATCTTCTGTAAGAGCCTAGATAGTCTTTCAACATCATTAACAGTGTCATTTATATTTTTAATTAATATATATTCAATAGTTATAAAATTACTGCGCCTGTTGTATTTTTTAAGATATTTTTTGGACCATTTAACTATCTCTTTAGGAAAGTCTAAATCTGTTTTTGGGATAAGTTTTTTTCTAGCTTCGTAGTTTGCATTCTGTAAGGATATGGCAATCTTTATATCAGGCCAGGTCTTATCATTAAGCATCTTATAGAGTGAGCTTATTATTCCAACCGTTGATAATGCAATATGATTTTTGCCGATCTCTGTGCTATCTAAAATAGTATTTATTGCATCTCTTGTGTTCTCATAGTTTAAGAGCGGCTCGCCCATTCCCATAAATACCAAATTCGTTACCTTGCCTTGAAGTTTCCTGTTCTTTATAAAAATCATCCAGAATCGCAATTGATCTATTATTTCGTCCATCAATAAATCTCTCTTAAATCCCATGCTCCCTGTTGCGCAGAATAAGCATCCTACAGCACAGCCTATTTGAGTTGAGAGGCAGACTGTAAAGTGATTATCTTTGTTCTTCATAAGGACGGTCTCTATCTCTCTATCGTCAAGTAAGATTAGCTTCGCTTTATAGCTTAGATTTACCTTGTCCCCCACTGTTGTAAAGTCTTTGTAGTATAAGAAGGGGATATCTTTATCTAATTTAGTGCGCATATCTTTAGGGAAAGTCGTAATATCTAGAAATGAACCTATATTCTCTTGAAAGAGTGCTTTATATAGCTGCTTTACTCTATAGGGCTTTAAGTCTTTAAA
>JAVCCU010000030.1 GCA_030765335.1 Candidatus Kaelpia aquatica
TAAAAATAGTAAATGCCGAGACCCAGAATCGAACTGGGGACGCCAGGATTTTCAGTCCTGCGCTCTACCTACTGAGCTATCTCGGCATGAAACAAAATTATAACATAAATGTAAGATTGGTCAATTTGAAACTACTCTAGTGTCAAGTCAAAGTTAAAATATCACTTTTTACTAATAAACCAACAGTGATTATTTTCTTTTTACTATTTTTGTTAATAAACATGCTTTCGTGAATAATTAATATATTTTATTCTGACAATTTTGGACTGCACCCTTACAACTGGACAAAAAGTAAGTTATAATAGCTGACGATATACTCAAGTTGAAGAGCTATAAGCAATTACATCCGGATTTAGCTCTAAGATAGATTGAAAAGGATTCTGACTATTTAATTCGCAGAGATAAGTCTTATGGTTATATTTTTTTGCAATGGCTGAGAGAAAAGACAAACCTCTTGGAGCAATAAAATTCTCACTTTTAAATAAAAATAATATTTTCAATCGTAAATATCAATACTTACAATATTAACTCAATATCTCTTCTCTATCCAAGATATCAGGGCTAGGAGAACTCAAAATTCTTTTAGCCTCATCAGCTCCTTTTATCCCAGAATAAAGCATAGCTCCAAATGTAGGACCCATTCTGGGAACACCGTAGACTGTAGCTACAGCCATACCTGCAACAATCAAACCCGGATGAACCTCGCCAGTCTGTTCAACAATTAAATCCTCAGATTTCTCAACCCACATAGCTCCTTCACCTTTTATCTCTAATAATCCAAGTTTTGCTAATTTGCTTGCTACGCATGCATCATGACCGGTAGAATCTATTACCAACCTAGACTCTATTGCAATAGGATCTACACAACGCACCTGCTTAGGTAAACTTCCTACTGCGGCCCAGTTAATGACTATTCCACCAACTTTATTATTCTTTCTCAGTACAAGATCATCAAACTTGACAAGATTTAATATTTTTAATCCAGCGTCACAAGCGCTGGCAATTAAGCGTGAACAGACATGTGGACCATCTACTGTAAATAGGCCAGGCTCTGCCTCTTTATAAGGAACTCCTATCTCTTTTAAAATTCTCTGAGAAGGATCGCGAAAAGTGACAGTATTCATAAAAAACCCACCCATCCAAAATCCTCCACCAAGATAATTGTTAGCTTCTATTAGAAGAGTTTTAAAACCTTCTTCTGCTAACCTCTTGCCAGCCATTAAACCAGATGGACCACCGCCCACTATAATTACGTCTGACTCTATATAATTAGATAGAAATTCGTTGAATTCCTTGACTATAGCTCGACTTATTTTTGCCTCAGATATACTACTAAACTTAACCATTAATTTCATCTCCTAAACTACATGCTAGCAGTAGTAAGTCATACTTGCCATATAAGAAATGGCGGAGGCGAGAGGATTTGAACCCCTGGTCCCGTAAAGGACAACGGTTTTCAAGACCGCCGCATTAGTCCGCTCTGCCACGCCTCCATATTAACGAACTATTGTTAAATTGTAATAGAAATGAGGAAATATGCAACGGAAAAGATATTCATATTATAAGATGTAAAATAGTTTATGTCCAAATAGCGCCCAGAATAGAGGGTAGTATAAAGAATTGATGGTAATACAGGTAAGTCGCTAAATGGTTTGTTTTAAAGGGGAAAATATGGGAGGAATAAAACTTATCATTTAATCTGGATGAGGTAAACCAAATAATGATAGATTACCATGATTTGCTATAGAATAATCAAACAACATCTGATAATATTCTGAATCTATAACATCTTTTTCGTATCCTAACTGTGAAGGTCTCGCCCAATCAGGAACAAACCCCAGGCCTGCAATTACTTCAATATCCTTAACAGAAATATCTTCAGATTCACCAAAATGATTCATTATGTTATCTTCATGTTGGAGACTTGCCATTAAATAGGCTATTAACTCATTAAGTATACCTAAGTCATTTCCTTCTAAATGACTATAGAGTTTTCTTTTAACAATATTTTGAAAAAATTTACTATGTTGTGTCTTGAAATATTCTATAGCCCCTTCTAATTTATCTTTCGCCTTCTCATATAAAGCTGCAAATCTTGAGTGTGTAATTTCATGAAGTAAGATGCTTCGATTTTCATATTCCGACAATCTATAAGCACCATCAGCAACATGATTAGTATCAGGATGGTAACTAGCACCAGCTTCCCCGCTAGATAGGGAATATGTATCTAACCCACGCAACAGTGCTAAATTTAACTCCTGAAATACTAAAAATACAAGAAAAGGATTTTCGAAACTCACTATCTGGTCCATAACATTTTCAAAATCTTCAAAACTTAAATTACTAGCTAGTTTACGTTCTAATTCGGGATGTAATAGAAGTCTTAATTCAAATTCAAATTTCAAGGTTTCAAGAGAATCAGAATCAATATCACTATTAATCAATGACTGCACTTCCACTTCAAGGTCACCAGCTAAATCTGAATCATCTGAATCAAGAGAATTGACATCGACATAAGAACTATCGGCATACCCCATGTACTCTGGAGTAACTTCGGATACCAACACTCTATCAACCTGATATCCCCCATCAGAGTTTCTGTATTTAACTAACATTTGGAGGTTCCAAGATACGCCATGATCATATCTTATTCTTAGATAATCCTCACCATTTATCTTGATATACTCTACTGTTATTCTTTCAGAATCTTCCGTTATATTCCGCCTATTAAACTGGCCTATGTGCCTAGTTAACGTTCTAATAAAACTTGCTTCTCTACTTTCAGCTTCTGATTTTAATCTTGAAATTAATTCTTCAAACCAATCTACACGTTGGTCTTCCTTTTTTACAGCATTAGTTATATTTTCAATGTCAGCATTGAAGTTTCTGGTAAGCTCTTCCACAGATGAAGATTCTGAAATACTTTTTGGAAACAGATATCTAAAAGCTACATTTAAACCAGCAGTTACAACATCCTTGCTATGACTTAATTCGCTTTGAACAGTTCTTAATCTTGATTTTAAATCACAGTATTTGTCTTTAAGCGTCTCAAATGCTGCTTGAATATTTAAAGATGTACCTACTGCCATATTCAGAGAAGCATTTTCGACTAAAGCAGGAATAGTATATCTTAAAAATCCATATATACGGCCAAATCCAGGTATTAATAAAAGTCTATCTATATTTATATTGAATAATTCATAGCCTGGTTCATCTATTTCTAATTCAAGTTCAAAAGAAAACGGATTAAAATTATTATCTGCTGTAGTAACCCCAAAACCACCACCTGTTTCTTCTGCTACATCTTCAAAAATTTCGCATGCAAAAGCCATAACCTCATCTCTTATTTCTTCAGGAACTTCTTGTTCAACTAAATTAGTGATTGCTCTAGCTGCTTCTTCGCCGACTAGCTCTTCTAGGCGCTGAGAATTATTTTCAAAAGATTCATTTGTTCTCATTCTACGTAAAGATAAATTATAATTTATACTAGAGGTTGCACTGCTTGCCTCATTAGAAAACATAAGAATAAAACAGATAATTGCAACTAGACTATTGATTAAAGATATAACCCTTAATTTAATCTTCTTTACCTTCATTAGAATATTCTTTTTAAAAGTATACCATAAGTATACCACGCCCCTTACCGCTTGTCAAACACTGCTCTTTTTTGTGTCCATATTGTGACTAGAATACAGCGCAATACAGGGTAATACTCGGAATTGGTGGTAATACAGGTAAGTCAATAATTGTTGATTTTACAAGGGGATTTATGTAACTACCTATCTTTCAAGATGTTGGGAATTTTGACCTGTTCGGTTTTCAAGACCGCCGCATTAGTCCGCTCTGCCACGCCTCCGAATTAATTAATAAACAATAAGACTTAAGCAACGAAATATAGTTTATAAGTAATGATATGAGAATACAAGTAGAATTTAGTTAAGAGTTGCATACTAAAAACTAAAGAAAATTTTGAGCAAGGGAATTTTAATAATCAAGAAAATAGAGATGTATCAATATTCAAAATTGCTTTAAAAAACATATAGGGACAATTAAAAAGAAAAAAAATCACTTCCGTATAAACATTTTACCCGAAACTATATCTTCTAAAATTGAATTATAATTTTTTATCAAATCTCGATATTTATCTTCATCGACAATGCTTACCACCCTTTTAGCTATATCATTACAAAAATTACAATTTTTACAAGACATCAGGTCACATCTTTTATTAAAAAAATGCTCTAAAAAACCATCTAAAGACTGATTATTGATATAAACAGGAACCTTAGTAAGTATATTTTTAAATTTATAAAGTTTCGATATATTAACTTGCTGAGGACGAAAAAGATATTTAATAATCTTTATCCATTTAGAGAGAGATTTTTGATTTGAATTACTACCTCCTGTTGCAGAAGAAAAACTTCCCAAAATATCTAAAAGATTACCATTATACGATTTCTTAATATAAGCATCCGTAATTAAAGCTAATCTTTCTGTAGGCATTTCTCTGTCCACTAATTTAAACTCGTTATATCCAATATCTTCATAGTAATGTATATCTTCAGGTCGAATCCAATCGTTTTTTATAAAATATTCTGGCTCACAAAGTTGTTTTGCCCGGCAATATAAAGAACAATAATCTACAAAGAAACCTCGCAATGAATGTTTAGATTGCGAAGCATGGGAGAGTAAAACTGTATGATAAATATAAAACGGACAATTATATATGCATCCATTATTCACAATCAACTGTAAGCTACAGGCAACATTTTTTCTTATTGCTTTCAGCAATTCGAAATTACGGTTAACATCCTGATGAGCCAAAGTGATACGATTTGCCCCTAAATCTTCCCACAGCCTTGCTCTTTCTACAGAATTAACCTGCGCCATGGTGGAAACATATACTTTCAGTTTTGGATATTTTTTTTTAATCAACTGCAGAAGATAAGGAACAGTAACTGTCACAGAATCAACATTTATTTTTACAAGCCAATCTAAAATTTTTCGAATTTGTTTTTGCCCTTCTCTTGTAAACTCTTTATTATCTAAACATACGGCATTTAAAAGATAATTGAACTCTGATCCGCCTTTTCTTATTTCTTTAATATGTTCTTCAGCCTTTTTTACTGCAACTTCAGGGATAGCCAACAACGATCTCCCTCCTCCTACAAAATCTTTTGTTAATTTTCCATACACTTCTTTTACTTGAGGCCTAATAATTTCAGGTAATATTTTTTTTTGCCAATTGGTAGGAACAGATAAATTCATTTTAAGAGACTAGATTAGTTATTCACCCTATAGGTACCTGAAGGTTAATACTATTATATCGTATAAACAGCAAAAATATTACTTTGCCATGCAGCAAGTGTAATAGAGGTCATAGCTAGTGAATTTAAATCAACCGCAGGAAGTTTTACTTCATCAATCATTATATGTAGACCAGGTCTTCTATAAGAAATATCCTCAATAGATCCTGGATTAATTATTGCTTGCCACACAAACAACCATAGATTATAACGGAAAACATATTTTAGTAACCCAAAATATTGTTTTTTCTCAAAACAATAATTTATCTTTTTTAAATCTTCAACGGAAATAAGTTCCTTAAAACTCTTTTGTTCCACGTTTAAATACACAGAATTTCTGTACAATGGAAAATTATTACCAATTTTATTTAAAACTAAATTTAAATTATATCTTAATAAATTAAATTCATAAAAATATCTATGTTCAAGAACACCGTTGGTTAATTTGTTTAATATGCTTATTAAATCAGCAGAATTCAACTGAGCAGAAGTGGGAAGTTGATACCAACCGACAGACATACAGGGGGTAAATATAAACCCTTTTATAAAATTGTTATGCTCCAAAGCAAAATCTAATAAGCTTTTAACTTCTTCTTCATTGATATTACGAGCAACAGTGACTGAAAGCCACACTTTAATCTTGCCAGATCTTTTCAAATTATTTAAGGCTTCAAGTTTTGAATAATGACAAGTAGAATCCCCTCTTAAGCGTGTAGCAATATTCTCATTAAGGCTATCGATAGACAAAAATATTTTTTTAACACCAGCTTTAATAAGCTTATCTACATAATTTTCATCAGCAAGCTTAATTCCATTTGTATACAAAATAGGTACATTCCCAGACAACTTAATCACTTTAATTATATCAAATAGATCATCCCTTAAAGTCGGTTCTCCTCCTAAAAGAAGAATTTTTTTATTTTTCCCAATCCGAGATAAAATCTGTCGTATGGTTTCAAGGCTCATTTCATCAAAGCTAAAACCCCCTTCTTCATTCTGAGCATAACAAACTTTACAAAACATATTACACCGATTAGTTATGGCTAAAGCAACATTTGAACTTCGTTTTTTAATATTTCTCCAGTTATTTTCATTTATAGGAATCCTTAAATCTTCATAATCAAGTATGCTAGTATCTAGCTTCGCATAGTTATTACAAATTTTCATCTGCATTTCTCACCTCCTAATTGACTTTATCACTCAATTATAGTTTATCTCCATTTTCCATACAAATTCAATCAAATTCGTAAATAAATAAACCTGCTTGATTTTATATAAAATTTATCACTTTGCTTTAACAGGACATTGTTTACACATAAACACATCTCTTCCCTGAGGAGTAATTAAATATTTAATTATTCTACCGACATTACTCCAATTACTTTTCTTTAATTTACACCACATCTCTTCAATACTCTCGTTATTTATATTCCCCATAAAAGTATTTTCTTGTTTTAGGCAACAAAAATGAATATCGCCGCTTGGAAAAGCAGTTAGCATAAAACAATTATGCTTTAAAATAAACTTTTTAATTTTTTCCAAAATAATGCTTGGACTTAAAAATTGATTTTGGCTTAAAAACAAACTTTTTATTTCAATAATATCTTCAACAGAAATCATTTCACTTATCTCCAAATCTTCTGCATTCCCTACAGGCATAACTAACTTAAACGAAACCTTGGGATTAAATTCACGTATTATTGTAAGTAAATCTGGAAAATATTTTTTCAACCCTTTGCTGTACCGAATAGCCAAATGAAACTTCATGTCTAAATCTTTTAGAACCTTAAAACAGTTATAATAATTGCTAATTGGTATATGTTCCAAATGAAATGCATCAAAACTGATAAATATTTTTCTTATCCCATATTTGTTTTTTAATATATTCAATTTCTCATATGTCTCTTTATTATCCTGAGCCCAGAGACATGAAGTAATAATTGAAATTCTATTAGAGGAATAGTATTTTTTAAGTTCTCTAACCGCATATAATAATTTATTAAAAACAGTAAATGGCTCACCACCTGAAATTCTGACATTTCTTACACCAATATTTTTAAACGATTTTGACAAAACTGTTATATTTTCTTTAGACATATCGCATTTATCCAACTTCCCATAAACACAAAAAGAGCAATTTGCAGCACATCTTGTTGTAATAAGCAAGTCTCCAAATATAAAAGGAAATAATTTATAATAAAATATACTTGAATAATGCAATACTTTCTGTATTTTAGATGTGCTCATTCTAATATCAAAATTAATCACTCAATTCACTCCTTTTCTTATATGTAACAAGTACAATTAGTTAGATTTACTTGTAGTATCAAACAAGCTTACTATAACACCATCAAACTCTTGCTCTTGAATTTTTGGGTATCGCTGTTCAAACCAGCTTTTAACCGCTAACGATTCAGGATCTAGCTCTCCCTTTCTATCCCAGGAAGACGAAATAACCCAAACTCTGTCAGGGGATGGTGACAAAAATTCTTTTGATAAATTTATTATAGTCTTATTCCAGCTTTTCTGCGGCTCTATTAATTCTTTTAACACGTATACATCCTGAGAAGATGGTATATAAAAAAAGTAGAAAATATTTTCCTCACCCCAGTAATAAGGAATAGAGCAATTCACGCTCATGCTAGAAAAACCAACTGCATCGAACTTTTGCAAATTATTTTTGATATAATTTACAATCGGCTTAAAAGGCTCTTTTATATAGTTCCCATATCCAGCAGAAGTAACTGTAGGAGCTGGGGCATAATTCTTATAATAATTTAAAATAGAAGAACCACACAAAAAAAGATATAACAAAACAAGAATTTTTCCTACGTTCTTTTTTCTAAATAAAATAAATCCATAACTAAGCATAGATAAATAAAATGGTAAAAATATTATCATTTTTCTTATTAGGTATACCGATCTAATTTGAGAGACTAAAAATATTAAAAAAATTGGAATAAAAAATAGAATAAAAAAATTTAGCACTGCATTTATTTTTTTTCTATCATGGATAAAACAACTCAAAATTAGAAAGGGTGTAATGATTCGCGCAGCTAAGTAACTTATATTGTAACTATTATATCCTACATTAATAACATCCCAGGTGCAAATCAAAGTTTTTAATGAAGGTTTATTTATCCAGAAATTATCTTTTCTAAGCACATTTATTCCTTCTTGCATAATCATTAACAACCAAGGTAAAAAAAATAAAAGGCTCACCATCCAGCACATTATTACTTTAGGAACTAAACTCCATTTTTTCTCTAAAAAAAGAATGATTAATTCAGGAATAATAAGCAGAACTATAAAATAGCTGGAATACAACCCTAAAGTCGTACTAATGATAAATAAAATCCACAAATGAATTTTGTATTCCTTTTTTAGCAAAGAAATAAAAAAATAAATACTACAAATAGAAAAGAATGTTGCTAGCGCTCCTCCTCTGGCTTCCTGAGAATACCATATATGCATAGGAGAAAAACTTAAAAGAACAGCAGAAATTAAACCTATATGTTTGTCAAAAAGAAGAGTTGTGAGTTTATAGATCCCAAAAATGCTTAATAACCCAAAAAACATTGCTGTAAATCTGAAAATAAATTCCGACTTTTGGAAAGCAAAAAGCAATACTGATGTGACTAATGAATAAAGCGGCGTCGAATCATCGCCGCTTATAGATTCGCTACCGATAGCTATATGCGCAGTCAAAGCCTCATCATACCAGAGGTCATTAAATCCCAAATGATATAATCTTAGAGTTAAAGCTACAGTTAATATGAGTAATAACGGTAGGTACTTTTTTATGATTCGATACATATTATAAAAATATAGAAATAAACCATACTGTTCCAGAGAATAACCCAAACATGCGAAATCTAAACCTTGTTTTAAAAGTTATACCTTTAAAAAATATTTCTCCAAGCATGTACAATTGGAATATAGATAATGCCATAAAAGCAACCATATTAATTATTCTAAACGTACATAGATATACGCTAACCCCAATACCCAAAATACTAAAAATCATGCAAACATAATTAATTATTTTTTTACCATAAAAAACAGCACTGGTATTAATACCCGCAGAGACATCTTCATCTATGTCTCTTACCTCATGTACAAGCTGCATAATTCCAAGTAACAAAGTGAGTAACAAAAAAATTGAAAAAGATCTTAAATCAAAATTGTCAACTTCAAAATACCCTATTAAAAAGATCTGCGGAAAAGCCAACATACAACATAAGGTTCCGATTATAGGAATCTTTTTAAAACGAAAAGGTTTTACAGAATATATTATTTGTAGTGCCAAGAACAGAGCAAGAGGTACCCATTGCTTGGATGAGATAAGATGTCCACATATTATTAACAAAACTAATGGATATATAAACAATATAGATTTTTTTTCATGGTCAGTAAAATCATTCAAAGCATAAATAAAAGCTAGAGCAAAAGAACAAATTAATAAAGTAAAGACCCCAATACCAGCTGTTTTATCGGCTATTAAAGTACCTAGAATAATAAATCCTAAGTGATAAAGCCAATCATGAATACGATATACATCTATTTTGTCAATTTTCCTATTAATTGAAAATATTCTTTCCATTTTTGATAAATATTAACAAATTAAAGATAGAAAATCTACTGTCTTTTTAGAGCACTTATTTCTTGAATATTCTAAATTGCATCTATAAATAAGTATACCTTGATATGGAAGTCCCTTTAATCCGTTTTAATTCATATTTGCAGTAACTAATATGAATAAAAAATTTTAATTAATCTATAGCTAAAAGAAACTACCTGATATTTTTTTAAAAACAAAATAAATTTTATACAATCCGAAAAAATCTGCTTTTCCTATAATGATTGCTTTATACAACTCTTTTACCAAATTCTCTCGCTGTATTCTAACTGCCATTTTGCGCAATAATTTAACACCCAAATGCAATAGTTCATTTTTTTACTATTCCAAAACTCCATTAATTTAATTCCATCTTTCAATCCTATTCTATTCTGAATATCCTGCGCAAGTTTGGTCTCAGGAAAAGGTTGGAAATTAAAAAAATGTGTAACAGAAGGAGAAAGCTTTTTTATATACCAAACACTTTTTCTAACAGTATATTCTGTTTCCTCATAACAACCTATAATCATATAAATCAACGAGGCTATGCTATATCTTTTTAAATAATCTAGAGCTTTTTCAATATTTTTATTGGTTATTTTTTTGTTGTAAACCCGACTACGGATATCTTCATCGCCAGATTCCACTCCAATGCCTACCATTATGCATCCTGCTTCAGATGCAAGTTTAGCCCATTGATTAGTCATTTTATCTGCTCGAATATGGCAAAACCACTTTATTTTTTTATACAACCACGATTTCTTATAAAGTGAGCAGAATTCGTAAAACCAATCGATATCCAACCCAAAATTATCGTCCACAAAGTCAATGCACCGAAACCCTTTATTCCAAAATCTACCTGTTTCCGTCTCAATCTCTTCAATTATACATTGAGGACTGCGCAGTCTAAAATATTTTCCCGGAAAGTTTTTTCTGATTGCTGGAGAAGAAACAAAAGCTACAATCATACAAACAGCCTCTTGAAACTACAAATGGTAGGGATGAAAAAGCTGGTTTTGATGTATTTAGAAACACCAAAAATATCTCTTTTAGGAAATGGCAAACTATCTAAATCGCCTTTAAAAGGCCTTGACTCATTTTTTATGATCTCCTGATTATTTTTTTTATACCAAATTCCTTGAACAAAAGGCTCCTCGTCTTGCTCTAATCTATCTAAATACTCTAGAAATGCTTCCTCCCCTTCTCCAACACAAACTGCATCCACTCCTGAATACCTTAACATCACTTCGGGCAACAAAGTAGAATAAATACCTCCAAACATAATCAAGATAGAAGAATGTCTCTGCTTAAGAAATCTTGCAATCTCTACTGCGTAATCAATATTGGCACTGTTTACTGAAAAAGCAGCTACACCAGGTACATCATTTTGAACTTCACTTAAAATAAATTTTTTATAATTTTTGGCACAAAATGCCAAATCTATAAGCTGGACTTTATGTTTTATAGAAACAGAACTAACAGTATATGGCAGCCCTAAATATAAATACGGATAAGGGCTTTGTGGACAATTAATTAAACTTACTTTCATTGATTTCGAAACATTCCAACAAAAAAATCAATTTTATTTGCAAAATTATTATAAAATTGACGCGAAAAAATTCTTTTTATACTTCTTGCTGGCGAAAGATAAAACGCTTTATATGCTTTATTTAGCATAGTAAATAATTCTTTTTTTGACAATGATTCTTCCCATACAGGAGGAGAAAAATTTTCAAACGGATTTAAAACAAAATTTTTCCAAATATCATCGGAAAACAAGCCTCTTTCTACAGCTAAATCATACAACTTTGTATCAGGAAATAACGTCAATATGGAAAAAATTGCATAATCCGGTTTTAATTTTCTAGCAAAATTTATAGTTTTTGCAATATCATTGTGGGTTTTTTCATGCGGGCAGCCAATCATAAAATAGGCTAAAGATAAAATTCTAGTTTTTCTAGTTAAATAAAATGCTCTTTTTGCTTCTTCTATTGTAATGCCTTTATTTAAAATACATAGCCCTTCATTTGTAGATGTCTCAACACCGTAATTAATAGCTCTGCACCCTGCCCGTTTAGCTAAAAATAGCATTTTTTCTTCAATATTGTTGACTCTTGCTCTAAAACTCCAGCTAATATTTAAATTCCTATTCAAAATCTCTTCACTTATCTCAATTACTCGTGAAGGAGTAATATTAAATGTTTCATCATAAAAAATCAAATAATTAAAACCCTGATGTTTACATTCTTCCATCTCATCAACAATATTTTTTACTGAACGGAGACGGTATACTTTTGGAAAATTACTGCAAAATGCACAATTAAAAGGGCAGCCTCGACTGCTAATGATAAACGCGGAAGATTTTACGCTATTTTGAAATTTTAAATACGATTTATCTAACTTTATTACCGAGCTTCTATCCGGGAAAGGTAACGAATCTAGATTTTCAATTAATCGAGTTTCATCTGAAAGATCAATATCTATTTTATCTTTAGTTATCAGACCTTTAATTCCTGACAAATCAGCTTTTTCTTCTAAAGCATCGCAGAGCTCTAATAATGCTTCTTCACCCTCTCCTAAAATTACAGAATCAATGCAGGAAAAACTAAGAGATTCTCTGGGAAACATGCTAGCATGGACTCCTCCTAAAACAACGTGAATCTGGGGTAAAATATCCTTAATTAATTTTGCCAATGAAATCATATCTATCCAATTAACCGTATAGCCAGTAATTCCAATTAAATCGGGTTTATAAAATGATAAAAAATCTCTGATTTTCAAAACTGAAGCACTATCTTCTTTACTACAATCCAATACTTCAACTTTATGTTTAGAATTATACTGCAGATAAGCGGATAAATATAAAAGCCCCAATGGCATAGAATATTTCTCCCTTGCTATAATAAATTCGGGCAATTGAGAATAAATCATATTTTCTAGGGGAGGATTGATTAGCAATATTTTCACTATTTAGAAAGTAAGAATTGCTTATTCTAATAACAATTCGTTTTTTACTCTATAGAGAG
The DNA here is from genome assembly GCA_030765335.1 of Candidatus Kaelpia aquatica. Classification (NCBI taxonomy): domain Bacteria; kingdom Pseudomonadati; phylum Candidatus Omnitrophota; genus Candidatus Kaelpia; species Candidatus Kaelpia aquatica. The sequence goes on from JAVCCU010000030.1 coordinate 12,951, forward strand.
TATCTTTTTCATAGGGATTCTGTATATATTTTTCAGCTCTTTCCAGAGACTCAAACGCTTTGTCTTCCTCCCCTAGCTTCAGATATATTTCAGCCAAAGTGATATAACACAATCCTTTTTCGGGGTTGATTTCAATAGCTTTATTAATCAATTTAAAAGCTTTATCATATTCCATTTTTACTTTATAACACTCAGCCAAATTGTTATAAACACTTGAGTCTGAGTAATCAGGTTTAATATCTAGCGCTTTTTGATACCATACAATAGCACTTTCATATTCACCTTGAATAATATATATATTACCCACTTTCTTACAAAAAGTATAATTACTAGGGTCTAATTCCAGCCACTTTTTAAATTCATGCTCAGCCAAAAGGAATTCCCCCTCTTCCACAAATATCCTTCCTAGCTCTAAATTCTTTTCAACTTCACTATTACCTAATTCAGGATTTTCTTCTCCAAAAACAGGTAGAGAGTAACACACAATGAACAACATAATAACTACTGTATATATAGATATAATTTTCCCCATCATTCACCTCCTATTACAATTATTTTAAAACAAAAACTTTAAAAAATAAACATATAGTTTCCATAAAAAACATTAAAAATCCCGCTTAAATAAAACCAATAAAGATAATCTCTTATTAATATTCCAAAATCTATCTTAGATAATCCATCTTTTGCCTTTCGCCTTCAAGATATTATTCTATGAAACAACCACTGTGAGCAAGTAATTTATCAATTTATAACTGCTGTACCACCCATATAAGGACTTAAAGCGCTAGGTATTGAAAAAGAACCATCTTTCTGCTGATAGGTTTCAAGTAAACATATAATGACTCTGGCAAACGCAAGGCCAGATCCATTAAGAGTATGAGGATACACCATACTACCGTCTCTTCTTTTCAACTTAATATTAGAGCGTCTAGCCTGAAAATCAGTGAAATTAGAGCAGCTCGACACCTCAAGCCAACGTTCTAACCCAGGAGCCCAGGCCTCTAAATCATAACATTTAGAAGCTGCGAAAGAAAGATCCCCGGTTGATAATACTACAACCCTGTACTTTAACCCTAAAAGCTGCAATACCTCCTCAGCATCTTTAGTTAGTTTCTCATGTTCATCCCAAGAAGATTCAGGAGTAGTAATCTTTACCATCTCAACCTTATCAAACTGATGTACTCTAATTAAACCTTTAGTATCTTTACCATAAGACCCTGCCTCTTTTCTAAAACAAGGAGTATAGGCCGTATAATATATAGGTAGAGCGTCTTCGCCTAAGGTCTCTCCTCTATGTATATTTGTTACAGGGACCTCAGCCGTAGGAATTAAGAAATAGTCTTCGCCTTCTAGCTTATACATATCATCTTCAAGCTTAGGTAACTGTCCTGTAGCAGTCATACTATCTCTATTAACAAGCAGAGGTGGCCAAACTTCACGATAAAGATGTTTTTCAGTATGCAAATCCAACATGAAGTTCATCAATACTCTAACTAATTTAGCACCCAAACCTTTAAATAGAATAAAATTAGAACCTGTTATCTTGGTAGCTCGAGAGAAATCTATAATATCAAGATTTTCTCCAATCTCAACATGGGTTAAGGGCTTAAAATCAAACTTTTTACTTTCTCCCCACTCTCTAACTACTTTATTAGATGAAGCATCCGGTCCAACTGGAACTGAATCATGAGGAATATTAGGGATATTCAATAGTAGTTCTTGCACCTCTTCTTCGATTTCTCTTAATTCCTGCTCTTTAAAACCTATCTTATCAGAGAGCTCTTTTAGCTCTTTTAATTTACCATCTATACTTTTGCCTTCTTTTTTTAATTTCGGAATCTGTTTATTCTCCTTATTATGTTTATGTCTTAAATCATCAACCTCTTTTATGATCGCTCTTCTTCTCTCATCTAATTCCAAAAGATTGTTTATATCTAATTCCATGTTGCGATTTTTCAAAGACTCTCTTATTAAATCGCTATTTTCACGAATGAATTTTAAATCTAGCATGCAACCTCCTTTTTTTCAAATCTATATCTACCCTTTAATAACACCTAAGGGTCTCATCTTGCAAACTTTCTTTGATATTCCAGCCGAGACAACAACATTAACAACTTGATCTATATCTTTATATGCATCAGGCATCTCTTCAAGTAAGGTCTTCTTACCTCGAGACAGAACAAATATTCCTCTATCTTTAAGCTCTTTACTAATAGACCTATTTCTACCTTTTTTAATCGCTTCTGTTCTAGACATAACCCTGCCTGCTCCATGGCAGGTTGAACCAAAACTCTCTTTCATTGCACGTTCAGTTCCAAGCAAGAGATAGGAGGCTGTACCCATATCTCCGGGTATGATTACAGGCTGACCTATATCTTTATAATCTTCCGGTATCTCAGCATGATTAGGTCCGAATGCACGTGTCGCACCTTTCCTGTGAACACATAATGTCTTCTCCTCTCCATCTACAATATGTTTTTCAAATTTTGCAATATTGTGAGCAACATCATATACTAAATTGAGCCCTAAAGAACTCCGACTTTGATTAAAATATTTTTCAAAAACAGCCCTTATTAAATGAGTAATATATTGCCGATTAGCCCAAGCATAGTTAGCAGCACACCTCATAGCCCCGATATAATCTTTAGCTTCGCTAGAATTAATTGGAGCAGAAGCAAGTTGTCTATCTGGAATATTTATATTATATTTGCTAACTGCCTTAACCATAGTTTTTAAATAATCATCGCAAACCTGGTAACCAAAACCACGAGAACCAGTATGAATCATTATTGTGATAGCACCTTTCTTTAGCCCCAGGCTATCAGCAGAAGGCTCGTCATATATTTCAGCTATCACCTGAATCTCTAAGAAATGATTTCCGGAACCAAGGGTTCCGCACTGGTCTCTACCTCTCTCGTATGCCCTATCGCTCACTTTATCAGGATCTGCTCCATCTATCTGACCGTTCTCTTCGCAATATGTTAGATCTTCCTTTACCCCGAATCCTCTCTCAACAGCCCATCTTGCACCCTTTATTAAAAGATTTCTCTCCTCCTTTTTGGACAATACAAGATCACCTTTTGAGCCAACTCCTGCAGGAACAGAAGAATAGATAGATGAAACCAGGTTAGTAATTTCTTTTTTAATATCTTCATACTCTAAATTTGAACGCAAAAGTCTTAAGCCGCAATTAATATCATACCCAACTCCGCCAGGTGAAATAACACCGCCATTATCAGGATCGGTTGCTGCAACTCCTCCTATTGGAAAACCATACCCCCAGTGAATATCGGGCATAGCCAGAGAGTATTTTACTATTCCTGGGAGATGTGCAACGTTGGCAACCTGCTTAAAAGCTTGACCGTCTATAGCTTTATTAAACATATCCTCAGTAGCATAGACTATTCCTGGAACCCTCATACCTTCCTGATAATCTCTAGGTATACGCCACCTATAATTATCTACTCTTTCTATCTGAGAAGTTATCATTGTAAAAACTTATTTAAAAACAGCTCCTGTAGACGCAGAGCTAACCAGTTTAGCATAGCGAGAGAGCCAACCTTCTTTCACTTTTAGTTCTGGGCTACGCCATTTCTTTTTTCTCTCTTTTAGCTCTTTATCCGAGATCAAAAGGTTTAACTTGCCTTTAGGAATATCGATCTCAATGACATCACCCTCCTGAATTAAAGCAATAGCGCCACCCTCCTGGGCCTCTGGAGAGACATGTCCGATGCAAGGTCCACGAGTACCTCCTGAGAACCTGCCATCAGTTATCAAGGCAACATCATTGGCTAAACCCATACCATATACAGCTGAAGTCGGAGCTAACATCTCACGCATGCCGGGACCACCCTTAGGCCCTTCATATCTTATAACAACCACCGAACCTTTCTTTATCTTGCCATCTAAAATAGCCTTATTTGCAGCCTCTTCAGAATTAAACACCCTGGCCTTACCTTTAAACTTAAGCATCTCCTTAGATACAGCCGCCTGTTTAACAACTGCACCGTCTTGTGCAATATTACCTTTTAATATCGCAATACCACCCTCTTTAGAGTAAGCCTTTGCTATTGGCCGTATAATATCATCATCGAATATCTCTGCATTATCTAAAATCTTATGCACCGTATAGCCTGAGGTAGTAATATTGTTTTGAATCGACTTTTTAAGCCTCTTAAGAACAGCCGGTATACCACCTGCTCTATGTAGATCCTCCATCATGTAATCTCCAGCTGGCCTAAGCTTACAAATATTAGGGGTCTTCTTACTTATTTGATCAAATCTATCCAATGACAATTCCACTCCTGCTTCATGGGCAATAGCTTTAAGATGCAGAACCGTATTCGTTGAGCCGCCTAAAGCCATATCAACTGCTATAGCATTATCAAACGACTTACTATTCATTATATCTCTTGGTCTTATATTTTTTCTTACAAGCTCTATAACTCTTTCGCCGCTATCTCTTGCAATTCTTACTGCTTCAGCAGATACAGCTGGAGAGGTAGCACAGAAAGAAAGGCTCATTCCTAAAGCCTCCGTTAAACAAGCCATCGTATTTGCTGTATACATTCCCTGACATGAGCCAGCTCCAGGACAAGCACGGCACTCTAGCTCGGTAAGTTCATCTTTAGGCATATTACCTGCTTTATATTGACCTATAGCTTCAAAAGTATCACGAACTAAAGAGAGTCTCTTACCTTTATAATTACCGGCAAGCATAGGCCCAGCCGTCACAACAATCGCAGGTATATTAATTCTGGCAATAGCCATTAGCATACCCGGAGTAATCTTGTCACAATTAGTGAGGCAGATCAGGCCGTCAAGCTGATGAGCATTAGTAGTGCTTTCAATCATATCTGCTATCAATTCACGTGATGGTAAAGAATATTTCATACCGCTATGCCCCATTGCAATTCCATCACAGATACCAGGCACGCTAAAATAAAAACCTACGCCGCCTCCAGAGAATACACCCTGCTCAATTGCACGCTCTAAGACACGCATATTAACATGCCCTGGCACAAGATCGGTAAAACTTGAAACCATTCCTATGAAAGGTTTCCTCCAGGCAGTTTTAGATATTCCTGTTGCATAGAGTAATGCTCTATGTGGAGCTCTTTCCACACCTTTTTTTATTTTATCACTACGCATTCTTGCCTCCTTTTATAAATTTATTATCTAAAAACAATAACAGCTCTAAAGTTATGGATAACAAAAACAGTTTAATAAATTACAAATAAATTAAAGGTATACTCTATCTTTAACCTTACCTAAACCACATAAAACTTCATAGGGAATCGTATTAGACAACTCCGCTAACTCTTCAATTCTTATCTCTTCAGTTCCCTGTTTTCCTGTAATTACAACCTCATCACCTATTTGAGCATCTTCAATATCCCTTAAATCAACCATTGTCTGATCCATGGAAACTCTACCTAAAATAGAGACTCTTTTAGACCTCAGAAGGACTGAACCTCTATTTGAAAAACTCCAAGGAATACCTTGACTATAACCTACAGGAATAATTCCTATTTTCATATCCGACGAAGCTTTATAGGTACAGCAATACCCTATAGAATTGCCTTTTTTTACAGTCTTTATCTCTATGAGACGAGTTTTAAAGCTCATAGCTTGGGCTATCTTAATTCTGCTTTTTACTCCTGAATCAGGATATACCCCATAAAGAATCAGACCTGGCCTTACAAGATCATACCAGAGAGAAGGCATGCGTAAAGTTGTAGAGCTATTGGCCAGATGAGACACAAAACTATAACCATGCTCCTTAAGAAGATCTCTTGAATGTTGAAATCTCTCTGCTTGTAACCTTGTAAAATCTATATCTTCAGCATGTGCAAAATGAGTAAAGCAGCCTTGGACATCAAGATGCTTAGACTTAAGAAGAGCCTTTAACAGGCTATCACTCTCCTCCCATCCTACGCCCAGCCTAGACATGCCCGTATCAATCTTGATATGCACTGGTATTTTAACACCCAGATGCCGAGCTTTTTCATCGAATAATTCCAAAAACTCAATACTATTAATGGCTGGCATGATACCTTCTTCAATTATAAAACTTATATCCTCATCCCCTAAAGGATTAGAGAGAAAGAGGATAGGCTTATCTATGCCGCACTCTTTAAGTTCAGATGCTTCGCTTAAACTGGATACCGCAAATATATCTATTAATTCCGATAAAGCCTCGGCAGTTTCTCTTATGCCATGCTCATAAGCATTACTCTTTACAACAGCAATAATTCCGACTTCTGACTTTAAAAATTTTCTTAAATTTGCAGCGTTAGACCTTATGGCATTTAAATCTATTTCCAACCAACATCTATTAGATATTCTATTTTTTAAATTTATCTGCATATCTTCTGCTATTTAATATATTATCTTCTTATCGTACACTCTTTAGGATAAATATAAAAAGGCTTTAAATCAAATATATTCTCCCTCTCCCCTTTATTCCAATCGTGAAAAGCCAAACTTACTATATGTTCAGGCTTTATGATCCAGCTCTCTTTTTCTAGAATATTTAAATTACTCCCTATATCAGGATAGACTTCCTTCAGCACATTAACTCCATCCCCCAAAATAATATCCACATCTTTTAATCTATCTCCAGCTTCTTCCGCAGATATTAGAACATGTTCGCTAACTCTTTTAAAACCATCCTCACCTCTTCTATATTTAGAAAAATAGATATTGCCCCTCCTACCGTCCATTAAAGAGGCAACTATATCACCTTCAACAGAAGACGCATTCAAGGCTAATAGATCCAAAGAGTTTAAAGCCACCGCATCCTTATCTAAAGCATAAGCAAGAGCCTTAACTGCTGTAACAGCTATCCTTATTCCAGTAAAGGAGCCTGGACCTACAACAGCAGCAAAACAGCTTAAATCTTTAACTGTCACCTCGCCTTCCTCTAACACCGCATTGATATGCCCGTATAATAAAGCTGTATGCTCACGAGGATTTTCCAATGATAGACTAGAGACTAACTTGCCATCTTTACCCAATCCGATATTCAATCGGTCTGAAGAAACATCTATCCCAAGAATAAACATTTTAACTAAAGAACTATCTCCTTTAAAAATTTTACGTTATCTGTATCAATCTCTATGAATCGCTGCTTATCTTCAGCTAGCAGCGCTATCTTTACCAGAACATCTAGGGTCAAGACATCTTTAACTTTTTCCGCCCACTCTATAAGAACAATGTTATCTTTAGAAAAGTATCCATCCCAATCAATTTCAAATATTTCATCTTTATTGGTTAATCTATAAAGATCCATATGAATGATAGGGAACTTGGCTTTATATTCCTGAACTAAAACAAAAGAAGCGCTGGCTACATTTTTTGGATCATATCCTAAGCCTGCTAGAATACCTTTTATAAGAACGGTCTTACCAGAGCCCAGCTCTCCCTCAAAACCAACTACTACCCCAGGAGAGATAGATCTTGCCATACTCTTACCTAAACTAAAAGTCTCTCGTTCAGAATTAGTATAAATCTTTTTACTTGAAATGGTCATAACCCTCCACTTTAACCTTTCTCATCCGCCCTGCCTCTTGAATAAGAATCCCTCCTCTCTTCTCTGTAATATTACCTATAGACCTAACTTTAAGACCGCAGCCTGGAATAGAGCCTGGAATATTACTCTTCCCTGAAGCAGTAAATAACAATTCAAAATCTTCCCCTTCTCTAACTGCACTGCTAAAACTAGCTGCTCTAGCTGACAAGGGGATCAATCTTTTATCTAAAATAGCACCTTTATCAGAAGCCTTACACAGTCTACTAAGATCTAAAATAAGACCGTCTGTTATATCTATCATAGAATTTATCTTAAAATTGCTACTCAACCATTGAGCCTCTTTTAATCTTGGATTAAATTTATAATGCTTAGAAGAAGAAGCAGCTCCTCCTATAGTGCCTGTAACATAGATAGCATCACCGACCTTAGCTCCAGACCTAGTAAGCAAGTAAATGCTCTTAACCTTACCCACCATAGCAATGGCCAAAAAAAGAGAGTTACTTTTAACTGTATCTCCACCCACTATCTTTATGTCATATTTTTCAGCTATATTTTTTATTCCCCTATAAAGTTTTGATACAAATACCTTGTCCAATTTTTTAATCCCAAGATTTACAACTGCATATAAAGGCTCTCCTCCCATAGCAGCTATATCTGATATGTTCACAGCCATAGCCTTACGGCCTATATAATAAGGGCTTAATCTATTCTTTATAAAATGCCTGCCTTCAATAATGGTATCGGTTGTAAAGAGGAGCTTCTCACCTTTTTTATATGGCAATACCGCAGCATCATCTCCAATACCTATAAAATCTCTGCCGCCTTTAAACAATGATGATAATAAAGCTGCTAATCTATCCTCATTCATTTAAAACCTTCTTGATTCTTTCTTCAAAAGGTCTCTCTATTATTCCTTTTTCAGTTATTATAGCAGTTACAAACTCAGACTCAGTTATATCGAAAGCCGGATTTTCAACTTTAGTACCAAGAGGTGCAATATTAACTCCGGATATCTTGAGAACCTCATCGGAGCCTCTTCTTTCGATAGGGATATCCTCTCCTTTATTTAGAGATAGATCGAAACTGGTCGAAGGAGCTACAACATAGAAGGGCAGTTTATGCACCCCCGCAAGTCTGGCTAAAGAATAAGTACCTATCTTATTGGCAAAATCACCGTTCTTAACTATTCTGTCGGCTCCGACAAATATCTTATCTATTTTCTTCTCTTTCATTAAAAACCCAGCCATACTATCAGTGATTAATTTATAATCTATACCTGCCTCTTTTAATTCCCAGCAGGTCAACCTGCTTCCTTGAAGCAAAGGCCTTGTCTCATCTACATAAACGGAAAATTTCTTTCCTCTCTCTTTAGCGCTAAAAAATACAGCCAGAGCCGTACCGTAGCCCCCTGTTGCAAGTCCGCCAGCATTACAATGCGTTAGAATGTTGTCCCCATTCTCTATTAGCTCAGAGCCTAAATCTCCTATTTTGTAAGATTGCTCTATATCCTCTCTCCATATAGATAACGCATCATTTTCTATAATATCTATCAATTCAATCAAATCTCTACCTCTATTCTTATTAAAAACTCTTTTGATTCTCTCTAGCGCCCAATATAAATTTACTGCTGTGGGCCGAGATTTAGATAACACCTCTATTGCAATCTTAATTTGCTTCTCTAATCCTAAAATATCTTTAGGCATACCATATTTTATGCTTAGAACTACTCCAAAAGCAGCCACAATTCCTACTAGAGGTGCACCTCTAACATACATCTTTTTAATTAGATTATAGACTTCCTCTAGGTTATTTGCGCTCACCCAGGATATCTTATCGGGAAGCAGTCTCTGGTCTAAAACCTCAAGACAACTTCCATCCCATCTTAAATGTTCTATATGAAAACTCCTGCCATAGAAATCTTTAAAATCCATCATACCCCTACGTATCTCCTCCAAAGAAATATCAACAACAGTATAAAGCCATTATGTAAGACATGTGCAAATATAGGACACCATAGAGAGCCTGTCTTCTCGTAAAGATATACAAATAGAAAAGCTAAGGCTAATATGGGAAAGAAACCTATGATATTCATATGAAGAAACGCAAACAATAAGGATGAGATTAAAAGCGCCTGCAATCCTCCTATTGACTTTTTAAGAACAGTGTATAGCAAGCCTCTAAAAAACAACTCTTCAACAAAAGGCCCGATGAAAACAACAAAGAGAGAAGTTAAGGTTAAGATAAGCGGGTTCTTTTCAAAGAGAAGAAAGAAGAATAGCAACTGCGGGGAACTTGCTTTCTCATATTTGCCTAAAAATGTCAAACTTAAAACCATAACTATAAAGAGCAGAGGGATAAATGAAAGATAACTTGATAGTGCTATCTTAAGAGGATAGAGCATATTTTTAAGCCCTACACCTATTGCAGCCAAACCTTGCTTAAAGTACTTCTTAAGCCAATATAAAACCAAAACAAATATTGTAACATCTAAAATAAATGAGTTAAAAAGATTAAAAACTATATACTCTCTTTCGGTCGATATTTTCATAAAAAACCCCAGCAGTTCATCTGAAACAGAGAAAACTTGAAGCCAGAATATAACCCAGACTAATATTTTAAGAAAATCTTTCAGACTCCAAAGAGGAGAAGGAGAGAAATTAACTCTCTTTATGAGAGGCTTTAAGGTTAATAATCTATAGACTTGGATTAAAAACATAGCTAAACAAATGGACGCAAAAATCAAAAATATTAAAAAAATCGGAGATCCGAAAACAGCTTTCAAATCTAAAAGCTTCTCTTCGCTTAAGGCCAACTTCTCTTCCCATGCTTGCCTTAGAACTAAAGCCTTAGAATATAGCTGACCAAGGTATATTCTCCTTGGTATAACTGCTTCAAAAAGAGATATTACAAATGTAGAGAAAAGTATAAAGATATAAAAACCAAACTCATCGACAAAATCCTTTAAACCTCTCTTAAAATCCATAATAAATTAAGCTTAAATTAAATTATAGGCCTTACCCTACATTTAACTTCCAGATCATCAGTTATTCTCCTGGCTTTTTCAATGGAGAACCCCTCTATATCTAAAAAACTTACTTCTACCCAAGGTATATATTTTTTTGACTCTTTGATAAAATCTACAACCCCATTAAAAGTATCATCTCCGAAACTAGGCTTACAGAAAGAATTATACCTGTCTTTATCCTCGACATTCAGACTGACAGATATACTATCAATATAGCCTTTGAGTTCGGGTAAGAGATTTCTTTTTGAGATTAAATTACCGCATCCATTAGTAACAATGCGGACTCTATAACCCTTGCTTTTTAAACCCTTGGCTATCTCTTTTAACTCTTTAAACCTAAAGAAAGGTTCTCCTATACCGCAAAAAGTAATTTCATCAAATCCTTTCTCTCTTTCTACAGCCTTTAAAACCTCACTCACTTTAGGCTCTTTCCTAAGCCTTAAATTATGCCCCGCAAAATAATCACTACTTAAACCACTGCAAAAATAACACTTATTGCTGCATCTATTTGTAAGGTTTATATAAAGACCGTCTTTATATCTATATAGATACTTGGAAGACATATTAATGCTGCCTATACCAAATATATTCTTAGAATTTAACGCTAAGGAACGCCTAAGGTCCTCTTCTGTAATCGAGTTTTCATTTAAAACAACTTCCAAAGAATCTTTTAAAAATGCAGGCTCATTTCTACTGCCTCTTCTTGTTGAGGGCGCAAGATAAGGAGAATCTGTCTCAAGCAACAGCCTATCCAACGGGGTATGCTTAACAAGTTTTTTTAAATCTCGGCTAAACGTCAAATTAGTAGCATACGATATATAAAAACCTCTCTTTAGACACTGCTTTAAAAAATCAATATCTCCGGAGAAACAATGCATAATAACCTTAGGAGAAAACCTCTTTATATTATCTAGAACCGACAATATGTCCTTGCCGGCTTCCCTATTGTGCACAACAAGCGGGAGATGGTTAAAATTCTGCCACAATCCAAGCAGTTTCTCTAACATTAATATCTGACTCTTAGAAGTTGAACTCTTTCTATAATAATCAAGCCCTATCTCCCCAAAAGCAACAACCTTCTTCTTCCTAAGCAGCTTCTTGAAAATCAACAAATCTCTATCGTGAAAAGATTTTGTATTATGTGGATGAGACCCTACGGCAGCATAAATATTCTTAAACTTTCTTGCAATAGAGAGGGATTTGAGAGAGGTCTCTAAATCAATTCCTAATACAACCATATACTCAACACTATCTGCTCTAGCTCTATCTATCACTCTTTTTAAATCGAATTTGAACTCTGGGTGCCAGAGATGGGAATGAGTATCGACAAGATACATCTTATTGATCTTCTACCTCTATCCTGGGAAATAAAGGTTCTCCTTTTTCAACAACCTGATTAAAAGGAACCTTGCCCCATGATGATATTTCAGAATAATCATGCTCTTTGACCTTATCCTTATACCCGAAATAAGACCATGCTTTCTGAGTAGATTCCGGAATAAAAGGAGTAAGTGCTATTAAAACAATCCTTATTACATCAGATAGAGTATATATAACATAAGCAAGCTCATCGGGATCTTCTTTCTTAAGCTTCCAGGGAGCCTTTACTTCAATATATTTATTTGCTGCACTTATTAATTCCCATATAACTTCTAGAACATTATGATAATTAACCACCTTCATGGACTCTTCAATCTTTTCATAGATTGATGCAATCTTAAAAGAGAAGAATTCATCACAACTATTAACAGCTTTCTTGCTTTCCGGAATAATACCGTCATAGTACTTTACTATCATATTCAAAGTTCTGAAAACAAGGTTTCCAAAGTCATTAGCCAAATCTGAGTTGACCCGTTTTATAAAACTGCTTTCTGAAAAGTTTCCATCCATCCCAAAAGGAACTTCTCTAAGTAAGAAATATCTCAAAGCATCGGTGCTATATCTATCAATCAACTCCCTAGGATCAACCACGTTACCTTTTGATTTAGACATCTTATCAATGCCCTCTTCTCTCTCTATTAACCACCAGCCGTGAGAGAATACCATAGCAGGAAGCTCCAGCCCTAACATATGCAACATTATCGGCCAATAAACGGCATGGTAACGCAAAATATCCTTTGCCATAAACTGTACATCAGCAGGCCAGATGCTCTTAAAACTATCATCTTCTCTTAAAAAACCTGGGGCTGTTATATAGTTAAGCAAAGCTTCAAACCAAACATAGGTAATATAATTATCGTCAAAAGGTAAGGTTATCCCCCAGGAAACCCTCTCTTTAGGGCGGGAGATACATAGGTCTGTTAATGGGTTTTCAAGAAAAGAGATAACTTCATTAAATCGCGATTGAGGTAAGATGAAATCTTTATTGTCTTCCAGGTAACCTCTAAGCCAATCTCTATACTCTGACACTTTTAAAAAATAGTTTTTCTCGGTTATAAACTCTAGTTCTCTTCCGCAATCAGGGCAAATCTTGTTCTCAACCTGAGACTCTATCCAAAAAGTCTCACAGGGCATACAATACCAACCCTCATAGTTTGATTCGTAGATATACCCTTCCTTATAAAGAAAACTGAGAATATTCTTAACCGTCTCTTCATGGCGAAACTCTGTTGTTCGAATAAAATCATCGTAAGATATATTTAAAATATCCCAGAGGCCGATAAACTTACTTACTATTGAGTCGCAGAAAACTTTAACATCATCCTCGCCTGACTCTCCAGCTGCTTTCTCAATCTTCTGACCATGCTCATCAGTGCCAGTTAAAAAATATACACTCTCTCCCCTCATCCTCATATAACGAGCTAAAACATCTGCTGCTACATTAGTATAGGCGTGGCCAATATGAGGCTCTCCATTTATATAATAAATCGGAGTAGTTATACAAAACTTCTTATTCTTCATTTTTAGAAACAGAATTGTTATCTCTAAAATTTATCTTCTTAATCCTTCCATCTTCACATTCAACTTTGACAAATCCTGTAAGATAGTTTAAATCTACTACTTTGGCCTTGCCATCTTCTAAATCTATCTTCTGCCCTATCTTAGGCATTGTCTTGAGCGCCTGATCGTAGAACTTTTTCTCAAAACTTAAACAACACATCAACCTGCCGCAGACACCGGATATCTTACTCGGATTCATAGGAAGGTTTTGCTCTTTAGCAAACTTAACAGTGACAGGAGAGAACGTCTTTAAAAATGAAGCACAGCATAGCTCTCTGCCGCAAACACCGTAACCGCCCAAGATCTTAGCTTCATCTCTAACACCTATCTGCCTAAGCTCTATGCGGGTCTTAAATATTTTGGCCAGATCACGCACAAGGGAACGAAAATCTATCCTCTCTTCAGCCGTAAAATAGAAGGTTACTTTTGTCCTGTCAAATGCATATTCTGCCCCAACAAGCTTCATCTCCAGCTTATGCTGACGTAATTTTCTTTCAAATACCCTGACAGCACTTCTGGATTTTCTCTCATTTCTTTTGATTTGTAGAAAATCTTCTTTAGTTGCCTTTCTTATAATCTTATAAGTTCCTTTTGTATCTTTATCGCTGCCCATCTCATGGGGCTCAGAGATAATCTCACCATAATCATAACCTCTCTCTACCTGAAGAATAACAGTATCTCCTGCTAGTAGAGATAGATCTTCATAAAAACAATTTATTGCATTGCCTGCCTCTCTTAAACGTACATTAACTGTGTATTTCACTTTTAAGTTCAACCTCCTTATATAAACTTCTAGCTACTTTATAGATAAAATCCGGATTTACGTTTGAATCTAACGCACTGTAAAGATACTCCAATTTATCGATTTTTTCAATTAAATCTTTGGACTCAATACCTATAGCCTTCTCCCTACTGTTTAAACTCAGAAAAACTGACAGAGAATCAACACCATTGACTATACATAGAATATCTCTAATATAAAGAATTAAAATTCTAATCTTATCTTTCAGCTTCTTCCTCTGCTGATGCAAGAGACTCTTATCTCCCCTCTCCTTAAACCGTAAAGGACGAAAAGACTCTTTTAAAGTTGCCTCAATGCAAGTTAAATCTATACCATTTAAGTCAAAATCTAATCCGCCTCCAGAAAGAACCGACATTCTTGCTGACTCCTCTATGGTCAAATTGAGCTTATCTCTCACAGTCTCTTTGCTAAGAGGCTTAAATTTCAACTCTTTACAGCGGGATTTTACAGTAGGAATTAGAGAATCCGGCCTTGAGCTAACTAAGATAATAACAGAATCTAAAGGAGGCTCTTCAAGGCTTTTAAGAAATGCATTGGCTGACTCAATATTCATCTTCTCAGCCTGATCTATTATAAAAAACTTTCTCCTGGCATTTGCTGGAGAGAGATTTAAGAATCTCTGCAGCTCTCTTATCATATCAATAGTTATTTCATCGGATTTCTCTGCTGGGCGAACAATATAAAGATCGGAGTGAGACTCTCTCTCTATTTGAACACAACTCTGACAAACAGAACAACTATCCCCAGAACCTTGTAAACAATTAACAGATTTGGAGAACTCCTTAGCAATAGAGAACTTGCCGACTCCTTTTAATCCTGAAAATATAAAACTACCCGACACTTGATCTAACTCTATATAAGACCTAAGTATAGAGATTATCCTATCTTGATCTAAAAATTTATCCCAAGCCATTTATTTATTATACTCTAAATAACCTCAGGATTGGAGCTTTAAATGGCTAAAACGCCATTGCTATACCCATTGAAGCCCATCTCCCGGGCAACTGAATACCTTCTACATCAAACTGCGAAGCATTGGTTAAATTCATAAACTTTAGATAGAGATCTACGAAATTACCTTTTAAAACAATCTCTTTAGATAAAACCAGATCTAAATTAAAAAATCCGCTATTTTTAACTCTCTCCTGATAGCTTAAATCTAAATTAATATCAAGATAGTCTGTTTTTATTTTTTGGGCAGCACTGAAGCTATATTGGAGATGATTAGCGATATATTTACTATAAGATGCATTGCTCTTATGTTCCGCATTAAACAGAGCATATGAGAATTCAAAATCACCATAAGAGAGCCAGCCTTCTACTCCATCCGTTCTAGCATAAGAGACGTTCTGAGCCCTCCATACATCAGAAGCAGAGCTCCTGGCCCAATCAATTAGATTGTAATCAAAACGCCGAAAAATCGAAGCCCCGTAAGATAAGATGCCTTTCTTTGCAAAACCTAGCTCTATACTAAAAGAGTCTTCAACTGATAAACTAGGATTGCCGAGGTTGGCCGGACTAGAGTAGTAAAGTTCTGTAAAACTCGGAACTCGATACGCTCTCTGAAAAGACGAAAAGATACTCTTCTCTTCTGTTAATCTATATTCAAGATAGAGCCCCGGACTTATCTCAATATCAAGATCGCTATAGCTATCCACTCTAAGGCTTATTAAAGAACTTAATCTATCCGATAATTCTTTAGATACCGCTGTAGACAAAGAGAGTAGAGATCTTGAATGTGTGCCCATATTTATGCTATCAATCTCCTCCTCCCTAGCTTCCAGAGAGAGATCTATCCCGGAATCAAGCATTGTAAACCTAAAGGGCAACTTAATCCCTCTAATATAATTAGTGCTAACGTTTTTAAACAAATCAGGGTCACTCCTATCAAGAATAAATTTATCCCAATGACGACGAAAATATAAAGTCGGCGAGAAAGCAAAATTATTCCAAATAAAATCAAAATTAACCATATAAAGGTTTGTATCTATATTCTCCTCTTCCCTGGGATAGCTAGATGAATAAAAAGAGCTGGCGCCAAACTCTTTACTGTTATGGGCAATAACAACTCTGGGTGATCCAGGCATTTCATTAAAAATTAACTTAGAGAATATGTTGAATAAACTAAAATCCGTCTCTTCTCTATAAGAGGCAGCGGAACTTTGCTGAATACCTAGATGGTAGTTCAAAGGTTCACTGACCCTATCTAAGGCAATATTAAAAATACGCATCTGTTTCTCTCCAAAAACACTGCTCACTCTTAGGTTATTCTCTTCTGGATTAACAGTCTCAATATCAAGTACCCCGCCTATAGCATGAGAGCCATAGAGAGAAGAATTTAACCCTTTTAGCACTTTTATGCTCTGCCAATCATAATTAGAGAACGGTAGATCCATGCTATAATGAGATGTCTGAGGATCGCTTAAGCTTATTCCGTCAACAACAACAAGATTCTGCTCAAAACTGCTAGCCCTGATATTTAACTCTGATTGCATAGCAAATAAACCGCGTTGTTGTATATCAATATTAGATTTACTCTCAATAAGATCATCGATGGAGCTATAAAGAAGCCCCTTCTCTTCTTCAGCAACCAATCTGCTGCTCGATAAAGAGAGTCCTGTAAAAGAAGAAGGATCGTCTCTAAGCGCTATAGGAGACAATTCAATTATCTCAGAAGCATCTATAGCTCTGATGGCAGCTAACAAAAGAAGAGCTAAATTTACTTTTTTAGATAAGAGAGAATACATATAACAAATATTGAGGTTAAATATGAACAAGCTACTCCAGCTTTAAAGCCCGAAAAAGCAGATACTGCCCCAATAGAGCCTGAGACCAGCATGCCTATAAAAACAGCTCTATTTTTTATTTTCAATCTATCTTTAAAGGGGATCAATAAGAAAGGAATAAAAACACCTGATATATAAATTGAATAGGAAGCCTTAAGAAGACTGATGATATTTTCAAAATAAAAGCTTAAAATAAATGCCAGCAATGCTACTAGGAATATAACAATCCTGGTATAAAGAACATTTTTATCCTCAGGTAGGCTCAAAATGTCATGTGTAAACATAGTAGCTGATGTCATAAGGCAGCTATCCGCTGAAGAAAGAATAGCAGAGACTAGGGCTATTAAAAAAACATAGAACAACGCGCTATGATTAAATAAAATATCAAAGAAAAGATTCAAGATACTAGGTGCATCAGAAACTCCAAAAACATTGCGAAGCATTAAAGCAGGAGATACTATCAATATAGATATAGGTAAAAGCGCCAATGCTGCCATCTTAAGAGATTTTTTTATAATATTTTTATCCTTAGAACAAAAAACTCTAGAATGTACATCAGGGCCTATAAAATAGACTGGGACCAATATAAGAGCAAGATAGATTAAATCCCTAACAGAGAAATTGCTATTTAGAGGAAATTTTAAATAACCACAACTCTTATTTAAACAACTAAAATCAAGTTGCTTAATAAAAATATAATTAACAGCCAAAAATCCTAAAATCAACAATAGAAACTGAACTCTATCAGTGATAATTACTGCTCTCTGCCCGCCAATTATTGTATATACAGCCAAGAATAGTGTTACCAAAAAAACTACCATCAGAGAGGAAAGCTCAGGAATAAATATCTCTATTATTTTTTTAAGCGCAAGTAACTGGGCAGCTATGATTCCAATCCATGCTAGGAATATAACCCAACTTGCAATCCTTCTTACGCCTAAACCATATTTTTTACCTAAAAATTCAGCTATAGTATAATTATCACTTTTTAAGAAAAAGCTAGAATAAACTAATGATAGTAAGAATAGACCTAGAGAACCAAATATAAGCCATAGAATAGCTGGCGCGCCAACGGAATAGGCGAATCCCATTAAACCTATAGTCGAAGAGGCACCTACGATAGTGGCCAAAAGTGAGAAGGTTAGCTGAGTTACGCTAATATTCCTTCCGGCTAAATAAAAATCTCTATTTTTCATAAAACACGAAAGATAAAACAATGGACAATAAAACTGATGTTAACTATTATAAAAATTAAGTAAACAAAGTCAACAAATAAATCTGTTTATTTAAATACTATGGTTTGAAAAATAAGAAAAATCAATCAGAGAAAATAGAGAGCAGCATCTTCAACTGCTTCTTCTTATCTGCATCTTCAATGTAGATCGCTAAAGCAGTACCTAGCTCAATTCTTATGCTCTGCTTAGCCTGACTTGTATTCATAAGAATATTTATAGTGTGCTGATAAATTATACTCAATATATCTTGATTAAAATATTTCATATTTACAGCAAGACAATTAGATGCCCCAAAAAGAATTTCTCCTCTATAATCAAGATTATCTTTCTGGTTTAATCCGTCGAACAAAAGATTAACTGATGTCAATTGCGCTGTTGGTGTTAAGAATCTAATCAGCTTACTTAATTGATCTATCTGAGTTAATAACATGGCTCCTGCGCACCTTAGTCCAACTAGATCTATAATCTCTGGATTTACAGTCCCCATCTCTTTTTCATTAAGACTTGTAACAAAAAAAGACAATATGTCTATACCCTCGTCTACTCTATTAGTAGAGAGATTCTGCGGAGTTACAAATTGTCCAATAAGTCCAGTGAACACGCCGGCTGCAATATACTTTTTATAAAAATAGACTACTATCTCAAGTCTGGTTTCAGTATCCAAATAGGGAAACAACTGAGACAAGCAATACAAGGCTGTCTTTCTTTTGTATACCTCCTTACTGCTTATAGCCAAAGACGTCAAAGACATAACCACCTCTTTTTTTATGCTTTTATCTTCTTCAGCCAACTCATTCATTAAAGATCTTAGCTTCGTTAAGCTGGCTAGTTGATTAGATGAATTTAAAACATCAAAAATAGCAGTTATCTCAATAAGATAGCTATTAGGTGATTTTGTTCTTCTGCAAATAACACCACCTTCATCATCGGCAACGAATATTACAGATAACAATATCACAACAAATAGAACCCTTCTCATTCCCCCTCCCTATGTTAGCCGAGTTTCTCAACTAACTATTATTTAAAAACCTTCAAAAAACTGCTATTCATTGCCCAATCTACTGAGTAATTGTTCCGTTGGAAACTCTCTGAATAACTGTTCCAAATATTCCTCGATTAAAATATAACAATAATCCATTTAAATTTGTGATACCATAAAAATCATTAATACTACTGATTTATCAATTTTTTTTATTTCACCTCTTCTCACACTTTATAAAGCGTATACAATAAATATACCACATATAAACACACTGTCAAATAACAGCATTGTTTTTTAAAAATAAATAAAAAACATCTGTAAACTATTATCATACAGAGATTTAGATATGAAAACTCCGCTTGCTATTATTATACAACATAACATTGCTACATTAATTATTGAAATAACATTGTGTTTTTATACAGCACCTTTCTCCTCTAAGTTTCTTTTTAAGTGGTTTGTTATACTTGTAAATCTGCAATTATCTACATGTTCATAGAACGCTAATATCTTGCTAAAATCTTTAAATTCTTACCTTCTGACCTACATCTATATAAATCATTCAATATAAATGAATAATAAGGGTAGATACTGATTTTTATACCATATAATAAAAACTTTCACTAAGATTGCTAAAAGTAGAAAATATGGTATAAATACAGTAGAGAGCTTAGGATAGATAAATATGAAGATCATTAAAAATTTAATTTTACTTTTAGTAATCGAAATATTTCTAGTAACACAGAACTACCCTGTATTTGCTTCTGTACCTACCTCTTTCGATAAAATCAACGAAATAATCAATGCAACTGAGCAAAAAACAGACTTAGCAATATCCTCCGCTAATATAATCGCAAGAAGAACACGTACGTCGCAAAACTCAGCACAAGAAATCATACGTAATTTCTTTGAAAGTCACGGTATAACGATTGTATCTGAACCTATAACAGGGGCCGTAAGCACCGAGAGCATACTATCCATGCTATCGCTTCTATTAGATTTAAAAGGACCAAATACAGAGAGTCTCCAAGATGAATTGGGTGGCATATTAGATACAATAACGGAACAATCTGGATGTACCCCAGAAGAAGCCTGCAAATCTTTATTAGATTATATTGCACCATTTCTTATACCTCTTACATCAGAAGCAGAAGAAACAGTAGAACAATCTTTGGTGTTTTTATTAGATTATACTACATACTTGTTTGAATTAGGGATGGAACAGAATGCAACCATAGCTGCATTTGAAAATCTTGCTCAGAATATTAATACAACCATGATAGAACTATATAGTTCTTTGATTGCAAAAGCAAGCAATGTGGCAACTGGATTAAATTCCAACCTAGAACTTTACAGATTAAATCCTACTCTAGAACCTTCAGAAATAATAAATCATATTAAACAAATAGCCTTTAGATGCATCGATCTTTATGCTGGCAACACTGTTGAACATGTAGAAGAAAGATTTAATGCAAACGGTGGCATAAAAGTAACAGAGTATAAACTCAGCAATTTCTTGGCAGAGAATAAGTTAACTCCTGAAGATTTTGATGAGAACGGCATTAAAATAGACGGTATAGATGTGAATATGAACATAGATATAGAGAAATTGTGTAAATCCATTGGCATACAGGGTTTAAAAGATTTAGAATTATTGCTTGGCTTTTTGGAATCTTTAACAAAAAATATTGTTAAAAATATAAACATTTATGAACATCACTATGATAATACAGACTCAACAACTAGAATAACAGTTACAGAAACAGAAAAAAGAGTAAATATATATCTAGCAGCTGAGGACTATAGTAACTTCTCCAACGTTAACATAAACATAGGAACCTTAGCTACTCAACTAGTACAATTTAACAGAACCATGAAAGGCATGTCGAAAAGAGCATCTATAAGATTCGATCTCACCGACTATGCTAATAAATACGATGATACCAGTGAGGAAGACATGGACATAGACCTTGAGATTGACTCTCCATGTATTGTAATAGCCTTGGCTTTTACAGGCAGTGGTAACATACACGATTATAGTCTAAGATTGTTTAATAGCGATTCTCGTGGACCTCCAGAGTTTACAGTTTTTGCACAGGCAGCTATGGAAGCTTTCGGTTTTGGTGTTTTACAAGAAGTTCCTTGATCCGCTAGAATAAATAACATTGCTTATACTGCCAGACTTAACGATTAAATGACCGTATCGATCTATTCCCTTAGATTTACCAGATATCTTTTTATTATCCTGAATAATACTAATACTCTTTCCGTAATCCAAAGAATGGCTCTTCCAGATAGACTTAATCTTGCTAAAATCTTTATTCTCAATCAATTCTATAAGACTATTTAACTCACTAATTATTGAAATTAAAATACTCAACCTATCTAACTTATCTTTCTTTAAGATAGAGGAGATTGAAGATAAATTTGATAACTTTGACTTAGAATTGATATCCACCCCTATTCCTAAAATTAGTTTATCAATTAAATCAATCTCTGCAACAAATTCGATCAATACCCCTGCTACTTTCTTATTACCTATTAAAACATCATTAGGCCATTTAACCTTTGCGCCAATCTTAAACAGTCTATTTAAAGCTCTAGCAACAGATAGCACCCCTATAATATTAAATATTGGAAGATAATAATACGGCAACTTAGGCGAGATTGTAAGAGAGAATAAAATATCTTTGTATTTCTGAGATTTCCATTCTTTTCCATTCCTACCCCTTCCTCTCTTCTGCTGCTCCGCAATAATCAAAGAACCTTCTTTAAGTATTCTCTTGGCAGCATTGTTAGTAGAATCAGTCTCATCAAAATAGATAACCTCTTTTACGAAACTATTCTTGGGAAGTCTTAATTGGACTACCTCTGGAAGCAATCTGTTTCCAAAATCAATAAAGCTATAGCCCTTATTAGAGCGGGTCTCTATCTTAACACCGTTGTTTTTCAGATAGTTGATATGCTTCCAGACCGCAATCCTACTTATATTGCAGCTATCTGCAATACTCTGACCTGATACAAAGTCAGATTGACTCAGAATCTTTAAAATTTTAACCCTCTGTTTTATGCCTTTTTTCTGCATACCTTAACACATATTCCACAGATATGTTGACCTACAAAGTTTTTCTTTCTAAACTGATCCAATTTATTATAACAAGATAAGTGATTAAAATCTCCTGGATCTTCAGCTATTGCACTAACAGGGCAAGCTGCAACGCATAGCTTGCAATCTCCGCAGCCAAATTTTAAAGGTTCTTTAAAAGGCAGTTTGATGCTGGTTAAAACAGTAGCAAATCTCAATTGAGAACCAAACTCAGGGTGAACCAAAAGGTTATTTCTGCCTACCCAGCCTAATCCTGCTAGATAGGCTATCTTTCTATGTGATAGATAAGAAGACTGCTTCTTCCAGTCAACAATCTGTGAAGCCGGTATAGCTAGAGCTCTAAAACCATCTTTTTCGATTATTCTAACAGCCTTTAAAGAGAGCTGGTCTAAAAACATATTAACCATCCTATAGTGATGAAAGTACAGTTTCGTAGGATGCTCAATGATTCCATCTAAAACTGAATCAGATAATTTAAAACCAAAACTGATAGCATAATCCAAACCCTCTAACTCTTTTTGGCTTAAATCAAATGCAGGCTTTATCTCTTTAATGGGAGCTGTTCCAAAGACAGCTGCTCCTTCTCCTAAGACAAACTCTTCTAATTTACTAGCTAACTCTTTTTCTTTCATAATTTATTTCTCTTTAAATAGATCATAATATGGGCGATTGCCGCTGGTGTAATACCCGAAATACGCGATGCCTGCCCTAAATTAAAGGGTTTAAGATTATTCAACTTCTCTCTAACCTCTAACGACAACTCAGACATATTATTATAATCTAAATCAAATGAAAGCTTTATATTTTCAATCTTCCTGAAATCCTCAACCTGTTTAAACTGCCTCTTAATATAGCCTTCATATTTTAGCTCTATCTCTATTTGATTTAAAACATTATCACAAAATTCAACAATCTTATCATCTAACAACTTAAGGTGACTAAATTTAACTTCAGACCTTTTAAGTAAACTTGTAAAGCTTAAGGATTGAATTGAATCAGGCTGATCTAATTCAGGCAACATCTCTTTTAATGTCTGAGGTTTTATTTTATGATTATTTAAATAGCTCCGCGCTTTTATTATCTTATCTCTAAAATCTAAGACATCTCCATACCTATCCTCAGTAATCAAGCCTAATTTATAACCAAATTCACTTAACCTTAAAACAGCATTATCTTCTCTTAATAATAACCTGAATTCAACCCGGGAAGTCATCATTCTAAAGGGTTCATTTGTACCCTTAGTAACAAGCTCATCGATTAAAACCCCGATATAGGCCTGAGATCTATCTAGAACAAAATCAGTCCCGCCTTTAACCTTTAAAGCCGCATTTACTCCTGCCATAAGCCCTTGAGCCGCCGCTTCTTCATAACCAGTAGTTCCATTAATCTGCCCAGCAAGGTAAAGATTTTTAATCAGCTTTGTCTCTAATGTTGGATACAGCTGAGTCGGATCTATGTAATCATGTTCTATCCCGTATGCCGGCTTCGCAAACTCAGCCCTTTCTAAGCCTGGAATAGTTCTTACCATTTTAATCTGCAGATCTAGCGGTAAAGAATTTGAGATTCCGTTAGGATAGTACTCATCCGTCTGAAGACCTTCAGGCTCCAAGAAGACCCGATGGCGCTCGTGATGCGGGAACTTGACTACCTTATCTTCAATAGATGGGCAATACCTCACCCCTGTTGCTTGAATGCGGCCTGAATAGAGGGGAGACCTATCTAGATTATCCCTAATTATCTTATGAGTTGCCTCATTTGTATAAGTCAAAAAACAGTCAGCCTGTTCTAATTCTTTATTTTTAGTCCAGAATGAAAAAAATGGCACCGGGTAATCACCATGCTGAGCTTGCATTTTAGAAAAATCTATTGAATCTTTGTAGATTCTTGCAGGTGTACCGGTCTTAAATCTTCCTATTTTAAAACCCAGTTCTTTGAGATTGTTAGAGAGCTCTGAGCTTGCCTCCTCACCCATCCTCCCCGAAAAATAATTATCCGATCCTATATGTATTAAACCATTTAAAAACGTTCCTGGAGTTAGAATCACAATTCTAGCCCTAAACTCAACAAGGCCTTCCGTTAGAACGCCTTTAACGCTCTTATCTTTTACTATAAGACTCACTGCTTTAGCTTCTCTTATATCTAAATTATCCTGATCTTCAAGCACTCTTCTCATGTAGAGGCTGTACTTCTCTTTATCTGCTTGAGCTCGAGAAGATTGAACTGCTGCACCTTTTGAAGAGTTTAAAATCCTAAACTGTATTCCAGCTTCATCTATGGCTCTTGCCATCTCACCGCCAAGGGCGTCAATCTCTTTGACAAGCTGCCCTTTGCCTACCCCTCCTATTGCAGGATTGCAAGACATCTGGGCAATATTTACTATACTCATAGTTAAAAGAAGTGTATTAGAACCCATGCGAGCAGATGCTAGCGCAGCCTCAATACCTGCATGGCCAGCGCCAACAACAATAGTATCATAGGACTTTTGATGAGTTAACATAGTGAATAATATAATAGATTGAGGTAATATTTTCTATTAAATAATGGAAAATAAACTAAAGTGCTACTATAGATATAGAATTTTCGTCTGCCTCTTTGATCGAATCAGAGACATCAAAAAACAAGGTCTTATCAGCCTCAACAGCAAGAATAGATGCTTTAAGCTCTTTTAACAACTTTATAGTATCAAGCCCAACAACAGGAAGCTCAAATCTCATATCTTGATTAGGCCGTGCCACTTTTACAACAACAAAGCCCTCTCCTCCTAGCTTAGCCCCTCTTTTAATGGCCTCATTGGTTCCTTCAACAGCCTCTATTGCCAAAGCTACTCTATCTTTAACAATAACGGTTAAACCGACATCAAAAGAAGATACTGTTTTTGCTAAATCCCATCCAAAACGAATATCTTCCCATTCTTTATCTGTCGGAGACTTCTGCGTCAAACAACCCTTTTTAACAACATAGTCATCTAAGAAAGTCCGGGCATCTAATAGATCGATGCCGACTTTCTTCAATTCCCCAGCTAAAATATCAAGTAGATTCATATCTGATTTATTAGCAAAACCTTTCATCATGGCAAAAACTCGAGGACCAAGTTTTAAGTGCTTTAATAGATCCTCCTTTTTGACATTGCCTGCCATAATAGCAGATGAGATTTCATGTTTTTTGAAAAAATCTACTAAGGGCTGGAACTGACCAAGCTCTATCCAGATTAATTCCTCTACCTCTCTCTCAAGCTCAGACAATGTTAAACCCTTAATAGCAACAGCATAAACTTGAACTCCCTTCAGCTTGGCCTGTTTAGCCGCTAAGAGAGGATATCCCGTGCCTCCTGCTATAAGACCAATTCTTTCTATCTGCATATACCTCTTTTTGATTTAGCCATAAAATTAAGCAGAGAATCTATCTCTTTGTTTTTATACTCTTTAGAAACAATCTCCATAGCATTCGACAGGGGGTGCTTAGATAGAAATAGAACTTTAAAAGCCTTTTTTAAAATCATCCGATCCTCAGCGCTGTACCCTGCCCTTTTAAGACCTTCAAGATTTAAACCTCTGACTTTAGCAGGATGACCGTCACACATAGAGAAAGGCGGTATATCTTGAGTAACCTTAGAACCTCCCCCTATGATTGCTAATCTTCCCACTTTGACAAACTGATGTATTGCAGCAAGACCACCCAATATTGCGCCGTCTTCTATCTCAACATGTCCCGCTAGAGTCCCGACATTAGCTATAATAACATTGTTTCCTACTATGCAATCATGTGCAATATGTGCATAAGCCATAATTAGATTATTATTGCCTATCTCAGTCCTGCCTCCTTCGCCAGTCCCAGGGTTCATAGTTGTAAACTCTCTTATTTTATTTCCATCTCCAATGATGAGGTAACTCTTCTCACCCTTGTATTTTAAATCCTGAGGAATGCTTCCTAAGACAGCATTAGAGAAGATGCTATTATTTTTCCCAATCTTTGTATAGCCTGAAATAGTGCAAAAAGATGCTATCTTTGTACCTGACGCTATCTCAACGTCACCACCGATAACGGTATAAGGACCTATCTCAACATCAGAAGCTATTTTTGATCCGCTATTGATAATTACGGTGGGATGAATCATTTTTACTATTTTTCAATTAAAGCAAAGAGTAGCGATGCTTCGGCTACGACCTTGCCGTCAACCAGCGCTCTTGTATGCATCTCACCAGTCTTTGTCCTTAATCGACCAACTTCGGCTTCGAGATACAATTGGTCTCCAGGAAGAACTGGCTTTCTAAATCTGACCTTATCAACACCCATAAAGAAAGCGAGTTTTCCTCTATGCTGCTTCTGGATTAACATTAATATGCCTGAAACCTGAGCCATTGCCTCAACTATTAATACCCCCGGCATAACCGGCCGCCCCGGGAAATGACCTTTAAAGAAATACTCGTCTAAAGCTAATTTTTTAATCCCTACAGCGCGCTTGCCATCTTCCATCTCTATAATGCTATCTACAAAAAGAAAAGGATCTCTATGAGGAAGTATCTGTTTGATCTCTTCCACTCCTAAGGGCAGCTCAAACTCTTCTAATCCACCTCTATGTATCCCGGCCTGCTGAAACCTTTTGGTCTGCTGCTCTATTCTTCTAACCATCCTTATATTCAAAGGATGACCGCTCTTTATCCCTACTATATTAGCCTCCAACTTACAACCTATAAGATAAAGATCCCCTATTAAATCTAAAACTTTATGCCTTGCAGGCTCATCGTCTATTCTATATTGATTTTCTATAACACCTGAATCAGTTATAACTAGCGTATTATTATAATTAGCACCCTTACCTAAACCCATCTTGGTTAATTTTTCAGCCTCTTCCTCTAAGCAGAATGTTCTACTAGGAGCAATTTCATCTTTAAATGTCGCCTCATCTAAAACATGTCTTATATATTGAGCCCTAAGCTGAGGATGATCATAATTCAAAAGATAAGAAATATTTAAATTATTACTAGGGAAAGCCATTAGAGAGGCTTCTCCATCTTCAACTAAGATAGGTTCTTTAAGCTGATAAGTCTTTCTTGCTGCATCTTGTTCAACTATGCCTGCATTTTTTATCTTTTCAATAAAAGGCAGAGCGCTTCCATCTAAACCTGGGACCTCAGCGCCGTCTATCTCAATCAAAACATTGTCTATCTTACAGGCCGCCAAAGAAGCCATGAGGTGTTCTATTGTATGGATCTCTATATTATCAATACCAATAGATGTACGTCTAAGACTTAAAGTCAACTCTAGAACATAGGAGATGTGAGCAGGTATCGGAGGAGAGCCTTCTATATCTACTCTTCTAAAAATTATTCCGCTATCAGCATCTCCGGGCTTGATTTTAAGATTAACTTTTTCATTTGTATGAAGACCTACCCCTGAGATCGCTACTTCCTTTGAAATAGTATGCTGATGCTCCACTTTAAGACGCCTTTGCCCGTAGTTTCTCTAGTTCAGCTTCTAAATCCTCGATCTTTTTCTGAAGACACTTGATATACTTATAGAACTCTGGCAACCTCTGCACACAAGCATTGATTCTCTTTGCTGTGCTATGAGGCCTAGCAGGATAACCCGACACTACTTCGCCTTCTGGAACTGATTTTGTAACTCCAGCCTGAGCTGCCACGCGCGCATTATCACCTATACTGATATGGCCAACAACTCCAGACTGCCCCGCCAATATAACACCTTTACCTATATTAGTACTGCCAGATATTCCAGACTGAGCCACGATGATAGAATTTTCGCCTATCTCAACATTGTGGGCAATCTGAACAAGGTTATCAATCTTTGTTCCCCTTTTTATATGAGTTTTTCCAAAACGAGCTCTATCAATAGTAACATTTGCTCCTATCTCAACATCATCCTCTATAAATACAGTGCCTATTTGCGGAATTTTATAATGGACATCTTTGACTGTAGCATAACCAAAGCCGTCACTGCCTATTACTGTACCAGAGTGTATTATAACATTATTGCCTATGGTCACTCGCTCTCTTATAGCAACATGAGAATGTATCACACAGCTTGACCCTATCTTACTGCGGATCCCTATATACACACCTGCTTGTAAAACAGTATTATCTCCGATAGAAGCACCGTCTGATACCACTACATAAGGCCAGATAGAGACGTCTTTACCCAGCTTTACATCTTTACCGATTATTGCAGTAGGATGAACTCCTGGCTCCATACTGCCTTCATCAGGAGCAAAACTAGAAACCAACTTGGCAAAAGCAAGGGAGGGATTTTCCGTCTTTATTATAGGCTTATCCGTATCTTCAACAGCTTGCAGCGAAGTAATAACGGCAGACGCTTTAGTTGTATTTATAAGCGAAATGTATTTAGGGTTGGCTACAAACGTAATGTCGCCTTCTTGAGCCTCCTTGATTCCAGATAGACCCTTAATAACAACGCTATCATCGCCTACAACTTCACCGCCTATAAGCTTAGCTATGCGTGCCAGTGTTAAATCCAGACGAGGACGAAAACCATTCTCATCATAACCTAAATCCATCTTGGCTTATCTCCCTTATATTAGACTTAGTAATTACTTATATTGTTTGTTTAAATATTCTATCAGTTCTTTAGTGACATCTAAATCATTATTTTTATAAAGAAGGGCTCTGGAGTTAAACATTATAGTATATTTTTTTGACTTACTGTAATCTTCAACAACCTCATTTATCTCCTGAAGTATTCCTTCTATTATCTCATTTCTCTGACGCATTAGATCTGTTCTTACCTGACGGTCAAACTGTCTCAACTCCTCCATCTTCTGATCTAATTCAACTTTGACCTTTTCCTTCTCTTTATCTGAAAGTAAATCCATCTTCTCTTTTAATCTATCTACCTCTTTTAACTTGGAGTCTATATCTTTCTGCTTCTCTTCACCTATCTTTGTAAGCTTTGCTTCTTCATCTTTTGTTTTTTGATACTCATTGAAAACCTGCTCTAAGTCTACACAAGCAAACTTATCAGCAGCTTCAGCAAAACCAGAGATAAGAACAGCTACTATTAGCAGTGCAAAAAACATTCTCTTCATATCGCTTTCTCCTTTTAAAATTTATGTCCCATGCTAAAATGGACTTTTCCGCCATCAGAATCATTTTCATCCGAATCCAAAGGAAAACCATAATCCAATTTTATAGGCCCAATGGGGGTGTTCAATCTTAGACCGCAACCAACTGAAGATTTATACCCACCCGAGGCAAAATCATCCTTCTTCTCCCAGACATTACCAATATCGTAAAAGAAAGCACCTTTTATATTTTCATAAATAGGAACAGTGAGCTCAACGTTGCCTATCAAAAGTGCTTCGCCTCCAACAGGATCACTTGTCTTCACCGTATCCTTAGGCCCTACGCTTCTCTCATCATACCCTCTGATGCTATAAGCCCCTCCTGCAAATAATCTCTCATAGAGAGGCACAGAAGACGTATCACCATAGGTATCTATTATACCAGAGTTAAGCCTGAAGTTTAAAACCCATTTTTCACGTATTAAATAAAAATAACTAAGCTGATTTGACTGACGCAAGAAATCTACATCTCCGCTCATAAAACCACCTGCATTCTCAAGGCTGCTGCTAAAGTAATACCCTTCTGCAGGGTCAAAAATATTGTCCCTTCTATCTCTAGCAAAAGTAAGCTTGATTGCATAGATACTCTTCTCTCCTGCTTCAGCCGTAAGAGCGCTTGAAACATCTGTAGCAACATTAGATATATCAACCTTATCAAATCGCATTCTTAAGAAGAGGCTATTATGCTCTGATATCTCTTTGCCTAATCTAAAAGATAGACCCTGCCGCTCTTCATCCCAATCATAACCGACATCGTTTTCCCGATCTCTTGAATGCTGGTAGATATCGAAACCAAAGAGATAGGGATAGCCAAGCATCCAAGGCTCTGTAAAGCTTAACTCATAGTCATTTCTGGTTGTACCCATTTCAGTGCGTAATGAAATCCTCTGGCCTCCCCCAATAAATGTTGGAAAATTAGATATGTCAAAATTTCTCTGACTCAATTCGACAAAACCTATAAACTCATCAACGGAGCTATATCCAGCACCAAAGCTAAACTCGCCAGTCTTAGACTCTTTTACGCGCACCAATAAATCTTCTTTATTCTCTTCATCGGCTGGTAAAATGTCAAAATCTATCTCTTCAAAATAACCCAAATTTTCAAGCCTCTGCCTAGATCTTTTTATCTTGCTGCCATCAAATTTTTCACCCGGATACATCCTTAACTCTCTCCGTATCACAACATCTTTAGTCTTAACATTACCCTTTATATCTATTCTATCTAAATAATGTATCTCGTTCTCTACTACAGAATATTTTATATCTACAAGCCCGGTCTCTGAGTTAATAACTGGAACTGTTTCAATCTGAGCCCTTATATAGCCTTTATCAAAATAAAAATCCTGCAATCCCTGAGTGTCAAACTTCAAAGAATCATAACTAAACACGCTATCTCTATCGAGCTTTAGAGCACTTTTAATCTCGCTTAAAGGAAAGACCTTATTGCCCTCTAAGGATACATCTCCAACTTGATACTGTTTTCCTTCATCAACATTTATGGTCAAAATCATCCTTCTTTTTTTGTCAAAACTCGAATCATCGCTTATCTCTACATCAAGATATCCGTCTCTTTTATAAAAATCCTCTATTCTAGATAAATCTTCCTTGAAAACCTCTTCCTTATAAGCACCTGATCTAAACCAGGTTTTTGTTCTTGTCTTTAGGAGCTTAAGAACTCTCTTCTTTTTGAAAGCCTTCACTCCAGCCAATTCAATCTTTCTTATTTTTACTCTTTCCCCTTCATCGATATTAATTACCACTGTAGTCTTATCATTGCTCGGATCAATCTCTAAATCATAATCTATAGCTACTTTTGCAAAACCTCTCTCTTGATACTTTAGTTTAATCTCCTCCATATCTGTCTTCAATTGCCATTTGTCAAAAAACTGCCCCTTTGCAGTTTTAACCAATTTCTCCAGCTTATCATCCCTTAAAACACGATTACCCTTAAAAATAACCCCGTCAACATACGGTGATTCTTTCACATAAAATATAATAACAATACCATCGGTCTCCTCTTTAGCATCGACAGCAACATCGGTAAAAAACCCTGTGGCATAAAGCCGTTTTATATCTTCATCTATCATCTGCTGAGAGAAAATCTGATCAGGTCTAACTTTGATTTTAGCCACTATAGCAGATTCACTAACGTTTTTGTTTCCAGCAATCTGAAGATCTAAGATCTTGGGCATATCCTGAGCCCAAGATGTAGAAATTAAAAATAAAAACGATAAAAAAGATGGAATAAGTTTTGTCACTTTCAACTTAAATTGACCTCCATTTTATAAAGGTTTTCAAACCTGGTATATTCTTTAATAAACGCAAGTTTGATAGTATCCACAGGCCCGTTTCTCTGTTTAGCAATAATGACATCCGCAACGCCTTTATTCTCTCCCTCAGAAGGATTGTAATACTCTTCCCTAAAAAGCAGAACAACTAAATCAGCATCCTGCTCTATTGCCCCAGACTCTCTTAAATCAGAAAGCTGCGGCCTCTTATCCTGTCTCATTTCAGCTGCACGCGAAAGCTGACTCACAGCAATAAGAGGGACTCCTAGCTCCCTTGCTAAATCTTTAAGACTGCGCGAAATCTCAGATATCTCCTGCTGTCTACTCTCAGAGCGATAACTGCTGCGCATAAGCTGCATATAGTCTACTATTATTAGTTTTATATCATGGCGAGCCTTTAACCTTCTTGCTTTCGCCCTTAGCTCTAAAACGCTAGAACCTGCAGTATCATCTATAAAAAGAGGAGCCTCTGCAAGCTTACCTGCAGCAGCTGTAAGTTTAGGCCAATCTTCAGGAGTTAAGAATCCGCGTCTGACTTGATGTGCGTTAACGCGGGCATGAGAACAGAGTATCCTATGCACTAGCTGCTCTTTTGACATCTCCAAACTAAATATTGCAACAGGGATTTTCTCTTCAAGCACTGCATGCTCTGCAATACAACATGCAAGTGCAGACTTACCCATAGAAGGCCTCCCGGCTATAATAATCAAATCCGAATTCTGGAGACCAGCTGTCAAAGAATCGAAATCGTGATAACCTGTCGGCACCCCTGTTATGCTGCTCTGACGCTGATAGAGAGTATCTATTGTAGTAATGCTGGACTTTATAAGATCCTTCATGGAGCAGATCTTACCTTCCATCTTATTAGAGACTATTTCAAAAATAGCATGCTCTGACTCATCTAGCAGTCTATCTACATCATCAACCGGATCATAGCATTTCTTTATTATTTTGGTTGAACTATTAATTAAAGAGCGTAAGACATACTTCTCTCTGACTATTTTTGTATAATGCTGTATATTGGCAGCTGAAGGAACAGAGTTAGAGATTGCAGCCAAATATGCTGGGCCTCCAATATCATCTAACATATCCCTGTTTTTAAGCTCATCGGAAAGGGTTAAGAGGTCTACGGCTGATGAAGTATCGTATAACTCAACTATGGTTTGGAATATCTTTTGATGAGAATCTTTATAAAAAAAAGACCTGTCCAATGACTCGATAGACTGAGCTATAGCATCTTGAGATAACAACATTGAGCCTAGGACAGCTATCTCAGCTTCAATGTTTTGAGGCGGCAACTGCTCAGGCAAAGCTGATTTTTCTCGAGGACTCATTATTAAATTATTCTTTAACGACCCAAACTTTGACCTTGGCTATAATATCGGAGCGTAAACTTATAGATACATGATAAACGCCTAGCTCTTTTATTGGCTCATCTAAATCTATCGTATGTCTGTCTATCTCAAACCCTTCACCTTTTAATGCTTTAGCAATATCGATATTTGTAATGGCTCCATACATTTTCTCTTCTTCGCCAGCCTTAACGCCTATTGTAAGTGATACCTCAGACAACTTACCTCTTAGCTCTTCCAGTCTCTTCGTCTCTCTGCCTTTCTTCTTCCCTGCAGCAGTTAACTTAAGTTCCAGCTCTTTTAAAACTCCAGCAGTTGCTTGACGGACAATGCCTTGAGGAATTAGAAAATTACGGGCATAACCATTCTTAACATTGACCAAATCAAATTTTAAACCTAAATCTTCATAATCTTCTAGTAGAATTACTTTCATTATTCAGAAACAAACGGTAGTAGAGCCATAATTCTGGCATTTTTAATAGCACTTGATACTTTCCTTTGATGTTTTGCACAATTACCGCTAGAATTTCTAGTCCTCATCCTACTTCTATCGGCAAGAAAATTTTGCAGAAGATCAACATCCTTATAATTTATATCTTCGATATTTTTCGCACAAAACCTACAATACTTCTTCTTTCTCTTTAAATCCTTAAGCGGAAACTTTTTTTTTGTCTTACTCTTCATATTTCTCAAAACGGCACCTCGCCCTGATCGACAGCTCCTGCTTCTTCTGAAGAAATATCTCCTGGGACAGAACCTTCCTCAAAATCAGATAAAGCAGCTCCATCTTCTTTAGCCCTGGTCAAAAACTGAACTCTATCAGCTATAACATCTAAAGCGTTATATTTTTTACCTTCATGTTCCCAGTTTTTATACTGTAATCTGCCTTCTATAAATACGAGCTTACCTTTAGAAATATATTGATTACAAGATTCAGCCTGTTTTCCGAAAGTCACTACTCTAACAAAGCAGGTCTCCTCCTTCTTCTCGCCTGTCTGAGACTTAAAGACCCTATTTACAGCTAAGCCAAAACTGACAACAGAAGTACCCGAAGGTGTATAGCGAATCTCTGGATCACGAGTCAAATTACCAATTAAAAATACTCTATTTAGACTGGGCATCTACAATCTCCTTCTCTTTCTCTTTCTTTAAAATCATGGATCTTAATATGTTTGGATTTAACTTCCAATCTCCGGATAGAACCTTCACTATCTCCTCGGGCATCTCAAAATTTCCCAGCAGATAGATTCCCTCTTGAAACTTTTCTATGGAATAGGCAAGCCGCCGCCTCTGCCAGATATCCAGCTGAACAACTTTGCCCTTTAATTTAGCCACAGAATCCTTAATCTTGCTTATCTGAGAATCTACATCCGTCTCACTCATATCCGGATTTAAGATAAGCATTATCTCATATTTTTTCATTAAATATTTTCTCCTTTTGGCTGACAATATTAACACATAATAAAATTCTTAGCAAGATCAAATTACGTTTCTAAAATTATAGATTGACATTGTTTTTTCAATGCCCTCCTTTAGATAAAACTCTATGGCATCGACAACATTAGCTACTATATCAGCATACTCTGACTTCTCTTCTTTGGCTATTGGACTTAAGAGGTATTCCTCTGCTCTCTCTCCATTAGAGGCCTCTCCAATGCCTACCCTAAAGCGTATAAAGCTCTCAGTTCCAATCTCATCAATTATAGACTCTAACCCCTTATGTCCCCCAGAACCACCTTTTGCTCTAATCCTTATCTGACCCCGCTCTAAGTTCAGATCGTCAGATATGATAACTATATTATTACTTTTAATGCCATATTTATCTTTGAGGCAGGCTATTGACTTGCCGCTTAGATTCATATACATATAAGGCTTAGCTAAGACTACTCTTGTCTGAGATCCTGTCTTTTTAAATCTTAAAACATTATTAAAAATGCTGGGTTTGGGCTTCTCTTCTTCACAATAAGGTTGAGCCATGATAACTATCTTGGCTCCGCACTTGTTCTTTCTGAATTTTAAACCATGCCTGGCTGCTAACTCATCTAGAACCATGAAACCAAGATTGTGCAAGGTATCTTTGTACTCTAACCCAGGATTGCCAAGCCCAGAGATTAAAAGCATGGCTTTATACTACCCTGTTCTCTCTTCTTTTTTAGAATCTTCAGAACCTGCCTCTTCTGATTTTTCCTTCTTCTCACTTATTACCTCAGGCTCTCTCATAACATCACCCTCAACCTCTTCTTCAATAACCACTTCTTTAGGTGTAACAATATGCGCTACAATCTGCTCTAAATCTCCTAGAGCCTTAACTCCTTGAGGTAATTCTAAATCAGAGACATGGATTGCATCGCCTATATTTAAGTCATCAACTTTGACCTCTATCTTAGAAGGAACATTAGCCGCCTTACACTCTATCTCTATCTCCCAAATAAGATGATCTAATACTCCTCCATCCTTTTTGACTCCTACAGGCTCACCTTTGATCTCAATAGGGACTTTTATTTTGATAATCTCATCAAGGGATATCTCCTGAAAATCAACATGTATAATACTGCCTTTTATAACATCATGCTCTACCTCTTTAAGTATAGCGGTCTTAACTTCTTTATCTTTACCGGATAGAACGTGAAGCTCAGCTACTAGATTTTCAGAATGCGCCTCACGAAAGAGGTGTATCAAGTCAATCTCTTTTAGTTCTAACGGCATAGCCTGCCCCTTTTTATACAATACCGCAGGTATAAGTCCGGCTTTCCTGATACCTTTGACATACTTTTTACCTACCCCATCTCTTTTTTTTACTTCAATTTTTAATTTTTCCATTATCAGCCTCCTTTATGAGATAAAAAGAAAATCAGCGTTCTCTTGTATATCATAGATAACATGATTTTTGCAAGGGTTTAATTAGCCAAACAGTACACTTATTGAAACTTCCTTATGTATTCTCTTGATTGCTTCCCCTAAAAGAGGCGCGACCGAGAGAACCTCTATTTTATCAATAAGCTTATCTTGGCTTAAAGGGATGGCGTCTGCCACAAAGAGCTTGCTTATTGAAGACTTCTGAAGCCTATCTATGGCAGGTCCAGAAAGCACTGGATGACTTATTGCAGCATAGACATCTTTCGCCCCTTTATTCTTAAGAGCTTCTATGGCCTCGACAAGAGAACCTGCTGTTGCAATTATGTCGTCAACTATACACACATCCTTGCCTTTTACCTCGCCCAATATATTCATCGCCTCTGTTTTTTCAGTGCTTATCCTACGCTTATCTACTATAGCAAGAGGTACTCCAAGCTTCTTAGCATAAGCCCTGGCCATCTTAATTCCTCCAACATCGGGAGATACAACAACAAGATTAGAACAGTCTATCCTCTTTTTAATATGCTCAACGAATATCTTAACTGCAAGAAGATGGTCTAAAGGGATATCAAAAAACCCTTGAATCTGACCAGCATGTAAATCCATTGTAAGAACTCTATCAGCACCAGATACAGTTATAAGATTAGCAACAAGTTTTGCCGTTATAGGCACACGGGGCTGATCCTTCCTATCCTGCCTGGCATAACCGAAATAAGGTATTACCGCAGTAATTCTACCTGCCGACGCCCTTTTTAAAGCATCGATAAGAATGAGTAGCTCCATTAAATTATCATTTGACGGAAAACATATTGGTTGAATTACGAATATATCGTTGCCTCTAACATTATGTTCAATCTTAACACTAATCTCACCATCGCTAAACTTAGAGACTATAGAATCTCCTAATTCAACACCCAGATAACCGGATATATTCTTTGCTAGCTCAGGATTAGCATTACCGCTAAAAACCGTTAACCTATCCATCTCTCCTCCTCCTTAAAATTTTAGCAGGAACACCTACAATAACACTATTATCGGCTATCTTACTATTCTTCGTTACAACTGAACCTGCTCCCGTTATAACATTCTTACCTATTTCAACTGGAGCAACCAATGTCGTATTGCTGCCTATAAAAGCATTATCTTTAATGATGGTCTTATTTTTTTTCTTACCATTATAGTTTGCAACTACAGTACCTGCTCCGATATTAACATTCTTACCAACAACAGTATCTCCTATATAAGAAAAATGTTTTACCTTAGAACCATTACCTATCTTAGAACTTGATATCTCAGCAAAATTCTCTACCTTAACATTATCACCTATATTACTATCGCCCCTTATCCTGCAAGATGGTCCTATCATACAGCTCTTTCCTATCCGAACTCCAAAACCTATATAAGCAAAAGGATACAGGGTAGTATCGCGCCCTATAGTCACATTTTTCTCTATAAAGGTATTCTCTGGAGACAATATGCTCACCCCTTTTGATATATGTTTATCAGTATTTCTTCTGTAAATAATCTTATTAGCCTCTATTAGATCTTTCCTGCTGTTAATACCTAGCCCTTCATTTATATCTTTTAGCTTTAATGTTAGAACCTTTAGATCTTTTTTGCTATATTTTGGAAAAATCTCAGTCAGATATTTCTCCCCTTTATTTCCTTTAGGCTTAATACTGCAAAGATCTCTCTCTAAGCTGGTCTTTCTTTTAAAAATGTAGACACCTACATTAACCTCTCTTATCTTCTTCTCGGATTCATTGAGCAGATCCTCTTCTTTTACGGCAACTACATTACCGCTCTTATCACTAAGCACTCTTCCATAGCCTTTGGGTGCATCCAAATCCATAGTCAAGAGCGTTATATCGGAGCTATGTCTATCATGCTTGTTTAGCAGGCTCTTGATTGTACTGGTTCTCAATAATGCAACATCTACATAGATAAGAACTATGGTCTTATATCTCCTAGGAATGCTCTTTAAGGCTACGAGCAATGCATCTGCTGTCCCAGCTCTTCTTTTCTGCTCTATCGTATTAACAGAAAAATTTTTATCTATAAACTTACTCTCTCCAGGTCCAGCTAAAGCATAGATATCATCTATGCCTACCTCTCTTAAATTCTCTATGGAATGCCTAAGCATAGACCATCCTGCTATCTTATGGCGATACTTAGGTAAGGACGATTTAAGCCTCGTCCCTTTACCTGCCGCTAATATTAACCCGCAAATGTTTTTCATAAAAACCAGTATTCAGCTAAATACTGGGGAAGGAGGGCTCGAACCTCCACAGACGGCTCCAAAAGCCGTTGTGCTACCATTACACTATTCCCCAAATACCTAAATTCTAAAGAGCTGTATCTGTAGAATCTTCTTCTAAGCCATGCTCTTCTTCTCTTTGATAACTAGGATCTTGTACCTCTTTTTCATATGCTTCCAAAACTTTTCCTTCGATGTAGGCGCGGAATTCTTGATTGATCGGGTGCGCAATATCCTTAGTCTCTTGCTGTCTATCATGAGAATCAGGACATCTAGATGACTCAAAATCAACACCGCAATAATTGCAGAATCTCGCCGCTATACTATTGCTTCTCCTGCACTTGGAACATGGCTGTTGAACCTTCCTAGAAGGCATAGCAACAAAAAGGCCTTTATTACCATCGATAACTTTGATGTTGCGAACAACAAAAGAGTCATCGAAGGTGACAGTTACATAAGCCTTCAGCTTAATGTTTCCTTTCACCTTGGGAAATACTTTTACCTCTGTAATCTCCAAAGCAAGCACCTCCTTAGTTTAATGACCTAACTAAAAAAGTATCATATCCCAAAGAGCCACAATAGCTCTTTAGAGAATTTAATTTATCCATATCAGCTGATACCGCATAGATTGCAGAACCGGTTCCAGTCATCCTAATTAAATCAACATCAAATCTTTTAATATCTTCCATAAGGGAGGGTATTATGGTGCTGCTCTCTAATTTCTCAAAAACATTGTAAGAATACTTATTTAAAAAATTCATTTCAACATCATCTGCGCTGCAAAATTTAATTTTATCCCAGCGGCTAGGTTCTGTCAAGGAAGGTTTCCATCTTTGATATAAATCCTCTGTCTTATTGCCGAATTTAGGAAGAATTAAAACAGCAGAGAAGACAAATGGCGTATCAATTGAACGCACTAGTTCACCCTTACCTTCAACTACCGCCCAAGTAGAATCATTTACAAAAAAAGGCACATCGGAACCGATAGCTGCTCCCAGCTTTATTAACTCTTCCTCACTGATATCTATATTGAATATCTCTCTAGCAGCTTTTAATACATAGGCAGCATTTGAGCTTGCACCGCCCAAACCTGATTCTGCAGGTATTCTTTTCTCTAGCCTTATCTCTAATCCTTCTTTAATACGGTATCTATCTTTTATAATCTTAGCAGCCTTATAACAGCTATTTTCAGATCCTTCCGGAGCATTGCCTTTAACAGAGAGAGATACTCTATCTTCCTTTAAAAGGCCAACACTTAAAACATCGCAGAGATCTATTTTAACCATCAGACTGATGATATCATGGTAATTGTCTCCCCTCTTAGAGAGTATATCAAGAAAAATATTTAGTTTGGCAGGTGTATTGAAGACTATCAACTCTGCTTCTTTTTGATAAGCTCTTTTGCTTCTTTGACTATAGACTCAGATGTTAGGCCAAAGGCTTCGAGCAAAATATCTGATTCACCGCTTCTTCCAAAACGATCTCTTATACCCAAAAACTTAATAAGAACAGGTTCATTTTCGGAGATAAGCTCAGCAATTGCAGAACCCATTCCTCCAAAAACTTGATGTTCTTCAACTGTAAGTATAGCCCCTGTTTCCCGGGCAGCTTTTAAAATAGCATCTCTATCTAACGGCTTTATAGTATGTAGATTTATAACACCGGCAGATATTCCTTCCTCTTTTAAAATATCAGCAGCCTTAAGTGAAATATGCACCATCTGACCCGACGCTACTATGGTGAGGTCCTTTCCTTCCCTGAATACTCGAGCTTTACCTATCTGAAAATCATCATCTAAAGAGGTTAGAAAAGGTACTTTATTCCTAGTAAGCCTCAGATATACTGGCCCAGGATAGGAAGCAGCAGCCTCTGTTGCTTTTTTAGCTTCATAAAAATCGCAAGGAACAACTACGCTCATATTGGGCAAGACTCTCATAAGTGCATAATCTTCTAACGCCTGGTGAGTTGCACCATCTGGGCCTACTGTAATCCCTCCATGAGAACCAATAATATTCACATTAAGATTCATGTAAGCAATGGAAGTTCTTATTTGATCCCAAGCTCTTCCTGATGCAAAGACTCCAAATGTAGTTGCAAAAGGAATCTTTCCTTCTAAAGCAAACCCGGCTGCAGCAGACATCATATCCTGTTCGGATATACCAAAATTGAAAAACCTTTTTGGGAACTTTGCTTTAAAAGCACCTGCTCTAACTGACTCTGTCAAGTCAGCTGAAAGCACAACCACTCTCTCATCTTTTTCACCTAGCTCTAGCAATGCTTCGCCGAATCCATCTCTAGTAGGCTTCATTTACCTTTTAACTCCTCAAGAGCTTTGCCTAATTCTTCTTTAGTAGGAGTAACTCCATGCCAACGATTATCATTCTCCATAAATGAGACGCCTTTGCCTTTAACAGTATCTGCAATAATAATAGCCGGATGCCCCTTAATGCTATCTGCCCAATCTAGTGCATCGAGTAATTCCTGGAAGTCATGGCCATTACACCTTTTTACCTTCCAGCCAAAAGAGCGCCACTTCTCTTCAAAAGGCTCTAGATTTTTAACTTCATTCACCGGACCATCTATCTGCAGCTTATTGTGATCCAGCATCACTATTATATTATCTAGCTTGTAATGAGCAGCTGTCATAGCAGACTCCCAAACCTGCCCTTCGTTCGTCTCGCCATCGCCAAGTATACAGTAAACCCTATTCTCCCTGCCATCAAGCCTTGCAGAGAGAGCCATACCTATAGATATTGATAGACCCTGCCCCAAAGAACCAGTTGAAGCCTCTATGCCTCTAATACCCTTTTCAGGATGACCTTGAAGACAAGAGCCGTATTTCCTTAATGTCATAAGCTCATTCTTAGGAAAATAACCGAAATCAGCCAAAATAGCATATAGAGTAGGGCAGCCATGCCCTTTGGAAAGAATAAATCTATCCCTCTCTCCCCAGGAGGGATTCTCAGGATCATGATTTAACTTACAGTAATAAAGCGAAACTAAAATCTCAACCAAAGATAGAGAGCCTCCTGTATGACCTGAACCGGCCTCTTCTAACATAGCAAGAACATCGCAGCGTATATCCAATGATTTCTGT
The DNA here is from genome assembly GCA_030765335.1 of Candidatus Kaelpia aquatica. Lineage (NCBI taxonomy): Bacteria > Pseudomonadati > Candidatus Omnitrophota > Candidatus Kaelpia > Candidatus Kaelpia aquatica. Next base: position 54,307 of record JAVCCU010000030.1, read on the forward strand.
TTTAAAAATTCTAGATCTGTTTTTTTATTGATCAATCTTATCCCTCACTTTTTCTATCTTATCAGCCAACCCTTCTTGTTTAGGGCTAAGCTTGAGTGCCTGCTGCCATTCCGATAAAGCCCTCCCAAGCATACCTTTTTTAAGATAGATATCCCCAAGATGCTCCATGACTACAGAGTCATCTTTTTTTACTTCCTTAGCTTTCTCAAGAAATTCCAAGGCTCTATCATAATTGCCTAGCTTATAATGGACCCAGCCCATACTATCAAGGTAGGCACCATTATTAGGATCTATTTCAAGCGCTTTTTTTATCAATAGATTAGCCTCTTCTAGGTTCTTACCTTCTTCAGTGTACATATAACCTAGATAATTTAAAGCATCTGCATGCTTTGAATCTACCTCTATTGCCTTCTTGAGGCTAGATACCGCTAGATCCCACCTATCCATCTCTTCATAAGCAGCGCCGAGGAAGAAATAAGTTTCTGCATTCTTTGGTTTTACCTCAAGAGATTTCTTGAAAAAATCTACTGCTTTACTATTTTCTTTAAGCTTAAAAAAAAGAAAACCCTTTAAAAAATATACCTCAGACATATTAAAATTATCTTGCTCGGCTTTTTCCAATGCTTCCTCTGCTGATCCATAATCTGCATTTTTTATATAAAAGTATGCAATATCAAGATAGATACCCTTCTCTTGAGGAGATTCCTGAATTAAATCTTTATATGCAGCATCTGCTCTCTCTATGTCTCCAGCCTTATAATAAGCCTGAGCAATAACCTTCAGAAGCTTAGTGTCTTTTGGTTTTATATTTAAACCTTTCTGATACCACTCTATAGCTTTGTTGAAATTATTATCCATCTCATAGAAAACCCCCAAAGTGACATAGGACTGCAAAAAATCGGGATCAAGCTCAACAACTTTCTCCATCTGTTCTATAGCCTTGCTGAGGTCTCCATTTTTAGAATAGAGTATTCCAAGATTAAAGCGCAGGGCTGGAAGATCAACCTCTTCTTCTAGTAATCTCTCATAAGCAACTATGGCATCATCTACTCTCTTCTGGAGTAAATACATATCTGCAAGAGATGCTAAAGCCATAATATCATGCGGATCTATTGTAACTATCTTCTCATACTCCCCTGCTGCTTCATCGTATTTTCCCATTGAGCTATAGATCAAAGCTAAGACAAAATGGATTTTTATATCACCAGAGGCATGCTCTTGCGCCTTACTTAGATTAGCAGCCGACTTTTCTATTCTATTGTTTTTTAGATCTATCAAAGCAAGTTTAATATAGATTGTCGGGTTCTCGTGATCATACTCTAGAGCCCGGAGGTATTCAACGTAAGCATCCTCAAAATTACCTCTATCTTCATAGATAACAGCCATAATAAAGTGAGCATAGGCCAAGGAGGGGGCTTCGGACTTATAGCCCTCGCTTGAAACAGCGCTCAGAATAATTAGGATAAGCGGAAGAAGAAAAAATTTTCTCATTATAGTTACAGACTAGTTCTTCTTTTTCTTATGTCTATCTCTTTTTAATCTCTTTTTTCTTTTATGCGTTTTTATACTTCTTGTTTTTCTCTTTCTGCCACAAGGCATATCGTACCTCCGTAGATAAATTTCAAATCAAAAACATATTAAAATATTACTTTATTTAAAGGATATTCTATAATAGCCTCAGCTCCGGAAAGCTTTAATTTCGGTATTAGCTCCCTCACTACCTTCTCCTCTACTATAGTCTCAATCGCAAACCAGCCATCTTCTGCAAGCGATGATATGGTAGGTCTGCGCATAGCAGGTAATATGTTAAAGACCTTCTTAAGATCGTCTTTCTTTATATTCATCTTAAGGCCAACCTTAGATTCCGCTCCCAGTGCTCCGCTTAAAAGAAGCACAAGGCTATCTATCTTATTCTTTTTCCAGGAATTCTTCCAGCTTTTTTTATTGGCGATAAATTTTGTAGTCGAATCACATATTGTATCAACTATCTTAAGGTTGTTCCTTCTTAGGCTTTGACCAGTTTCGGTAAGCTCGACTATTGCATCTACTAACCCGGTTGCAACCTTCACCTCTGTTGCGCCCCAGCTAAACTCAACATCGGCCTTGACTCTATTATCCTTAAGATACTGCCTAGTAACATTGACAAGCTCTGTAGCAATACGCTTGCCTTGCAGATCTTTAATACTCTTTACTCTAGAATCCTTCTTTACAGCTAAAACCCACCTCACCGGCACCATCTGTTGTTTTGCATATATAAGTTCAGCTACCCGCACAACCTTGGAATTATTCTCGCGTATCCAATCTTCACCAGTCAGGCCAGCATCAAGTGCACCGGCTTCAACATAATAAGACATCTCCTGGGCTCTTAACATCACGAGTTCAAGTTCTGGATCATCTACTGAAGGAAAATACGATCTTGAAGTTAAAGCTATATTAAAACCGGCCTTTTTAAAAAGCTGAACCGTTTTTTCTTGTAAACTGCCCTTTGGAATACCTAATTTTAATTTCATAGCTCTCTCCTAAATAAAGGAATATTGTACATGAGAGAAAAGAAAAGTCAAACTATTCTCCTAAAACAGCTTTAACTTTACCGATGAGCTCTTCTGTCTCAAATGGCTTCTCAATGTAATAAGCAGCTTTATCATCCATAAAGAGTCCTTCCATTTTTATCTTCTCTTTTATTGAGAAAATAATTACAGGAATATCTGCACTCTCAGGCTGCTCCTTTAATTTATTCAATGCAGTATAACCATCCATAACAGGCATCGTCATATCCAATAATATTAGATCCGGCTTACGCTCCGCTACTATACCAAGGCACTCTTTGCCGTTAGATGCTGTATTAACATTGTAGCCCTCTATTTCAAGCCTCATCTTAACAACCGTCCTTAAATCTATATCGTCATCTACAATCAAGATACTTTTCACTGCTGCTGCCTCCTTTTTTAAAAACAGCCTTTAAAAATAGCTAGCTTTATATGCTTTCATTATAGTAAAGACTAACCAATAAAGCAACTTGAAGATACCTAAAAATGCTTAAAGATAAAATAAATTATTGACTATATTCAAAACTGTTTCTATTATATATCATTATTATAATTGAACATTTAAGGGAAAAATATGGAAAAACAAACAATTAAAGAGTCAGGATCCGTATATTGCAAAGAAGACTCTATGAGCTATGCAGGAAAGCACCTGATTATAGAGCTGTGGGGTGCAAAAAATATAGCTTCAGAAGAGGGCACAAAAGAAGTATTAAGAAAAGCCGTAAAAGCATGCGGAGCAACTCTCTTAGAGGTTCATGCTCACACCTTCTCTCCTTACAGCGGCATCTCTGCTGTTGCCATACTTAAAGAGTCGCATATATCCGTACATAGCTGGCCGGAATTCAATTATGCAGCGGCTGATATCTTCGTATGCGGCGATGTAGACCCTCACCTTGCAGTTCCTGTCTTAAAAGAGGGGTTCTCTGCAGAAGAGGTTCAGGTCACAGAATTAAAAAGGGGCGTCTTTGATGAAAAACACCTGGGTATCTGAGACTCTGCATAAAGATATTGGGCTAAAATTAAAGGTTCAAAAAAAGCTTTATTCGTCTAATTCATCTTCACAGAAAATAGAGTTTCTAAAGACCAGCCGATTTGGAACTGCACTAATAATGGATGGGGCAATCCAGACAACAACAGAGGACGAGTTTATCTACCACGAGATGATGTCCCATATCCCGCTCTTCTCACATCCAAAGCCTGAAAATATACTCATAATAGGCGGAGGCGACGGAGGAATATTGAGAGAGGTCCTAAAGCATAAGATGATTAAGAAGGTTACCCTGGTTGAGATAGAAAAAAAAGTTATAGAACAGACAAAAAAATATCTGCCCCAAATATGTAAGGATGCATTCAAAAGCAAGAAGCTAGAGCTGGTTATCACAGACGGAGCAGAGTTTATAAAAAATAAGCTGAGCCTATACGATATAGTAATTGTAGATTCAACTGACCCAACCGGACCTGCAAAGGTACTTTTTGAAAACAGCTTCTACAGAAACATATCTAAAATTTTAAAAAATAACGGCATTATGGTAAGGCAGAGCGGCTCTTCTTTCTTACAAAAAGAGGAATTAAAGGAGAACTACAAAAAATTATCTAAAATATTCAAATATACAAATGTCTATCTTGCTGCTGTTCCTACGTATATAGGAGGATTTTTTAATCTTATCTTTGCATCAGACAAAATAAACATAGAGTCCCTATCTTTAGCTGCAATCAAAAAAGAGAGTCAGAAGAACAGAATAAAAACAAGATACTACAACCCTGAGCTGCACCTGGCATCTTTTAAGCTGCCGAACTACATAAAAGAGATAATAGGAGACAAGCAATGAAAGATAAAATTTTTGGCTGGGAGCTGATTTTAGACTTATATGATTGCGACCCCAAAAAAATATCAACAAAAAAAGAGATCCAATCATACGTAGATAGGCTCTGTAAACTTATAAAAATGAAACAATACGGTAAAACACTGATACCGCATTTCGGGCATGAAAAACCACATATTAGCGGTTACTCTCTAGTGCAGCTAATTGAAACAAGCTCAATCACAGGCCATTTTTCAGAACTCTGGAATTCGGCTCATATAAATATATTTTCCTGCAAGAGATACGACCCTAAGCTGGCAATGGAATTTTCCAAAAAGTTTTTTGAAGCCAAAAGGGTAAGCAAGAGATATATTGTCAGAAAAATAAAGACCGACTGATCTTTCTAGAAATTCAAAAGTATATTAAACGCTTCTTTCTCTTTATTAAGCGAGATAGGAAAAGCAGGATAAGGTCCAGCCTTTTTTATAACCTCTATCGCTAAATCTCTTATAGTAGAATCAACCTCACCTACAACTGCAGGCTCACCTATCAGACCCCCTCTGCTGTTAAGAAGAAAAACGATATTCACTTCTCTGTTGAGACCCATATTTAGATAGTTCTTGCCAAAATAATCATAGATTATATTAGTAATTTTAAGGTAGTACTCTGAATAAGAACTGCGCTCTTTATCTTCTGCCAAAATTAGCTCTGTCTTAGCATGATCAAAGCTTCTAGTTAAGCCGGCTGAATCTGCCTTAGGACTCTCATAGCCAATCTGCTCATTGGCAAACTCGGCAACACTCTCACTGAAAGCTTGCTTAACGTTGCCTACTATTCTAGGGGTAAGCAGTATTACAAGCTCAGTTTTAACCTTCTTTTTATGCTTTTCAGAAAAAAGTTTACCTATAAATGGAATATCTCCAATCCCAGGAACCTTCTCGCGTCCATCGATCTCCGTCTCTTTCATCAACCCCGCAAGAACAATAGTATCGCCATCTTTTACTATAACTGTTGTCTCAGCTTCAGAGGTAGTCTTCTTTATATATATCGAGCCTTCCAACGCTCCTTCAACCTCTGTGCCTGAGCTAACCTCAGGTTTAATATGCATAGTAATAAAACCATCGTCAGAGATATAAGGCGTAACACTAAGCCTAACTCCTGTCTCCATATATTCAACGCTCTCTGCATATACAGCCTCACCCGACTCTGGATATGTAATAGAGACAGAGACGATAGGCTCCTTATCCCCCACAAGAACATAGGCTTCCTGCCCATCTAAAACAGTTATATGAGGAGAAGATAGAACATCGGACTTTCCGTATGTATCAAAAGCCTTTATAATTCCAGAATATTGATGATGACCGTCTAGAGCAGCGCTAGGATCCAAGGCTGCCTTACCTACAGCAATCTGTCCTACCCCTGCACTACCTGAAGAAGGCAGAGAGAAGTTGCCGCTGTAAGATATTCCTAGATGCTTCCCAAAGACTCCTTCCCAGTCTACGCCTAAGCGGTATTCGTCGCTTAAAGTAATCTGGACAATCTTAGCTTCAATCTTAACAGCCTGAGGCCTCTTATCAAAAGCAATGAGAATCTTCTCTATATGCTCAACGTTACTGGGAATATCTGTGACTACAACCCTGTTTGAAGTTTGGTCAAATTTTATTATCCCTACATCCTTGTTTACAAGATCAACCACATTCTCTTTTATATCTTCAACCCGAGTATAGTTAAGCTGGATTACTCTCGTCTCTAATGGGGAATCTACAGATTTTATTATTTTATCAATTTCGTAAATAACATCAGGGGCATCCAAAACAATTATAGAATTTGAAAAACTGTCAATAATCACTTTTCCTATATCACTTTTTAACTCGCTGATAGTCTCTCCCAAAGATATGGCTTTGGCATTCTTTAAATCATATCTTCTAATTACTCTTAAGTCATAAAACGGTTTGCCGTATTTTTCTTTATATTCTTTATTCGTCATAACGGTGATTAAATTTTTTCTTTTCTCATAAGCTAAATCATTTGCCGCAATTAAAATTTCAAAGGCATCCCACACAGAAACATCTTTTAAAAAGACGGTGACTTTACCCCGCACTAAAGGAGAAGTAGCGATACTTAGCCCTGAACGCAGAGAAATTATTTTTAATACATCAAGTATATCCATTCCCTTGATGTCCAAGGTAACCGGAGCACTAACATCTACCTGAGATGCATAAGCTAAAAAAGAAAACAATAAAAGTGCTACGCTAAAAACTAATCTCTTTTTCTTCATTATTAACATTTATTATAACTGAACTTTGTTTTATTTTCTTAATTTTTATACCTTTTATCTCCTGACCCTCAGTAACCAAGTGTTGTTTTTTATCTTTTTCGCTAAAAACAGCGACATATTTTTTATCCAGAACGATTATACCATTAAAAGAAAGATCGGCCAAAACATCTTTCTCTTGACTTGAGTTTTCTTCGATTACTCTCCCCCTGTCGGAGAAATCAAAAATATTCTTCTTATTCAGAATTGAAGAATATTCATCTATTTCCTTTCTTTTAGGAATATCAACGGTATTTTTTTTTGTTCCCCTAATAGAAGCTTCTTCTAAAACTTCGTCCACATTTGCAGGTTCTCTAAGCACCCACTCTAAAAATAGCAACACAAGCGCTGCTATTGCTGTAATTTTAGCATACTGAAATAAAGAATAATTCAGCTGTCTCATATTAAAATTCTCTTTAATTTTATCAGTAACATCAATCTGTTGTTGCTGGCTGGGCTTACTTTAACATTTTCAGTAGACATCAAGCTAAAAGAACTCTCAATATAATACAAAAATTTTAATATTCCTTCTAAATCAGCCTCTACGTTTATTTCAAAATACAGCGCATGCTCATTTTCCTTATTCGAAATAGTTGTTTTTGGTGTTACGCTGCGCAATTTTACCTTACAATGACTAGCTAGCTTATTTAATTCCTTATAGACGGAAATCCGCACATCTTCATCATCACCCACAATCAGTTTGTCAAAAGCGACTTCTGCGGCAATACTTTTATAAACAGAGTTGATTTTATTTTTCTCAGAAATCAGCTTTAGAGTTTTATGGAACTTACTTTCGTTTATTCTTATAGCAGCGTTTAAACCGCTCCATTTTACAATAAGAGGTTGAACTATAATGTATAGTAAGAGCATTATACCGATAACAGCAAATAATTTTAAATATCGCTTATCTTTCAATTTATCCAAATTTATTTTAATCCCAATTTTAAATAAAAAACACTCTCTTGTCTTGATGTAGTATCTATCTTAAATGCCTCGACTTTAGATATCATATGAAGTTGTTTAATGTTTTCATAAAGATCATATATCGAATTCGCATCAGAGGAGATTCCCTCTATAACTAATTGTAAATTTTTCTCATAATCTACTCTTCTTAATAAAACATTATCCGGAACTATATCAACCAATCCTTTAAATAAATCTAAAAAAATAACATCCCGAGAATATTTTAAAAAAACTTGATTTATCCTTTTCCTTGTTTCTAAAGTTTTAACAGCAGGGCTTACGCTATCAATAAAACTCTTTAACCTGCCTAAATATACTTCCTCCCTTTTATACTCTAATCTCACAATCAGTATACAGATTAAAGCCGCTAATACAAAATAAATACCTGCTCTCTTCCTCTCTCTGTAAAGGCTTTTTTTAACAACCCGCTGAGCTATCCCAAGCGGGATTAAATCAAATTCCGGAACTTGGATAAAACTTAAACCTAATAGCTTAATTAGAGAGTAGATCTCTTCACTGTTTTCTCCAAAAAACTGAAAATCTTCTTCTTTGGAAATAAACTTTTCCTGATAAATAAATTCAACATCATCAAAAGGCAAAGATGCTCTTTCATCTTCCATAAAATTTATATGCCGAGGCCCAAGTATAGTAAGTGATTTTATGTCTTGATTTAACTTCTCCTTGTTAAATGCTGCAATGGAATTTGAAACTTCTTTCAACCATGGAGCCATGCCATTATCTTTTATAAAATAAAACCCCTTGTTGATTTCCCGGCAGAACAAAAGTTTACCGCCTCCTATTATGCACAAATTGCTGGATCTATTATCTATATCAATTAAAACTCTATCCTCATCTTTTCTTATCATTTTATAAAAACCGACAACACCCAAGCTATTTATTGTAATTTTGTTCGGCAATATAAAATGAGTAAGTTCAGATACGTACTTATTCAATGCTTCCTCCCCTACAACTGCAAGCATAACTTTTGTATATCCATTAGACATCTTAGACAAAATATTCGCTGAATGAAGGATGTTAAAATCCTTGTAAGGAAACTGCCTCAACGCCTGATATCTTGCCATTTGATTAATCTCTTCATCTTTTTGGGAGGGAAAAGAATGGTAACTGACAGAGACCTCTCTTCTGGGAATCACAAATATTATTGACTCCTCATTTTGATGTAATAACTTCTCTAATAACTTCCCATCCTTCTCTGTTATAGGGCGCTTAAATACTCCAAGTTTGGATAAAAAAAACTTACCTTCTTTAAGTAAGACTCTAGCAAATTTAATTTTTTCACTCTCTATTTCAAAGCTATACATTTACTTCTCCCAGAAATTCTCCTGCCAAGATAAAATATCAAAACTGCTGCCTTTCCTTTGCACTAAAGCCTGAGCACAGCGCTTAACTCCTCTCTCTGTCTGAGCTATTATATATATTCTAAAATATTGAGAGCTCACTTTAAAGTAATTTCTCAAAACATTCCATTGTTCTACTATGTCAGCACTTGCAATTTTCGGGAAAATTTCTGAAATACTATCACTGTCAGGTATACTATTAAAAACACCGTTATGTTGACGAAATTCCAAGATTTCTGAGACAAGAGAGTCGGGCAGCTCTAACTTTTTAAGGCATACTTCAGATACTGTATTAATATTTACTTCACTCCCTATAGTAGTAATTTGATTCTCCAGATCTTTTAAGTTAAAATCAGAAGGGCATCCTTTAATATATTTTATCTCGTATAAACTTCTGATATTGGAATTTCTGCAATTATATGTCAAAAAATTATAATAATTTTCCTGCTCTCCTCCGTAATAATAATTTTGAAAACTATCTTCATCTACCCAATCAATTATTGATTGAGCAAGCTTTGGAGGAAAAAGATTATTCAAGACATCTAAATTTTCTTCTCTGGCAATCTGATTAATATTTATCTTTCTCTCTTCGTCCTCAATTCTGATCTGAGATATACCGTATTCATTCTGAAATTCAATATTATCCTTGCTCCATTCTTCGCTTAAACCATCGATTCCAGAGTTATTCTCATAATCTAATCTCAGTAATTCCAGTGATTGCATAAAACCCCGCCAGATTAAATTTCGGGCATAGAAACGCTCCCTATAAAACCTAAAAGAACGCAATTCCATATAAGCCCTATAACTTATGCCAGCGGACATCAATACTGTTACAGCAATTACCCAGAGGATAAAGATAGATATTACACCATCTTTTTTAAATGCTTTTACCGGCTGGTATGTAGATAATTTTTTCAATTTCATTTTCATCTTTTACACACTTGATTTTTATCGCTTCTGGCAACTTACTGTCAGAATAAAACTGCTCGGTTAATAATTCTTTTTTATCTTCACTGTAAATTAACGCTGAGAACTCAAAATCTGCTTCATAAACAAGGATCTCTTTTTTGTAATCCTCGAATTCAGACTCTAATCGTTTATACAGCACTTTCTTCCCCGCTTCTTCTTTGACAAAATAACTGATCTTTAATATTGGCAGAAGATAGCTAGTCTCAACGCTTTCTGAAGGACGGATTATCCAAAAAGAAATTGTTTTATTTTCTGAATCAACTATAAAATTAGGTTCTTCGTTATAATCAAAAATACAAGCAGATCTTAAATCATTACTCAAAATTTCAAAAACATTTCTAATACCTGAAAAACGAACTGCAACTTCCTTACTTCTTACAGAAAGCCTGAAACTCAGCCAGATTAAAGAACTACTCAAGCTGAATATTAAAGAGACAATCACTACTGCCACAATAACTTCAACTAATGTAAATGATTTTTTACTTTTCGATGGAAACATTCCCTGCTCCGGCTAAGAGAGTAATTTTTTTAATCCCAAATTTTGACGACAACTTTATCTCCGCTTTATCTAAAACTAAAGAATCCGCATATAGACGCATCTCCCCGGTAGGAAACATATCAACGCTGGTTATTTCAGAATCAATTTCATAGATAGCAGGAATTAATAATTCCCCTGCTTTTTCATCCGATAGATATACTGACAACCCCTCCTGATTAATTTTAACTGTTACAACCTTAGCTTCCTGAATAGTTTTATTTTGAGAAAACTTAAAAACATCCAGTGTTTTAAAGCAAAAATTATCAAATTTCACCGCATTATATTTATTAGAAAAACCCGGCAAGATAATAACCGACAAAATTGATATTATGGCAATTACAATTAAAAGCTCAAGTAAAGTAAAAGATTTTTTAGCTGCCATTTTATTTAAAACCTAAAGAAGAGAGCTTTGAACAAATTTTCATATTCTTAACAACTGATACATCAATTATTTTTAAATCACCTAGCTGATCTTTATCCTCCTTAATCAACCAACTGAATTCACCATAAGTAGTATTTTTTTTGCCTTGATTTTCAAAATTATCTTCCAGTAGTAATTTATAATAAATAACATCTTCAGCTAGATAGTGACCATACAGAGACTCGTTTACCTTTCGAAACCCTCTTATTGAAGTCTGTAGGGAGACGAGCACAGCGCTCAAGAGAATAGAAAGTATTAAAGTTGCCAAAACAGCATCTAGGAGAAAATACCCCCGATTGCTAATTCTCAAACGTTATCTCTCCGGAATAAACAATATCATCACTCGAATCCTGAACATTCGCTCCTTGAGAAGAAATCATATAAGAACCTCCTTGATCAACTGACTCATACTGATAAGGATTACCCCAGGGATCAAGAATAGAGCTTCCTTTAACTCTTGCCCGCTTTATATAGGGCCCTTCCCAGAGATTTTTATATTCATCCACATCAAACCCCGAGGGTGCATCCAAACGCCATAAACACTCTAAAGAACCGGGATATCTGCCGATATCCAGTTCATACATATCAAGAGCTGTTGAAAGAGTACCATAAATTTCAGATTCTGCTCTTTTAATCCTCGCTTCTCCAGTCCTACCTGCTAAACGGGGCAAAACAGTTGCCGTTAAAATTCCTATAATTGTAATAACTACTAGCAGTTCAACTAAAGTAAAAGCATTTCTTTTCATATTCATTCCTCCTATTTTATAATCATATTAAGTTGAAAAATCGGCAATAAAACTGCAATTATTATAACACCTACAATGCACCCGACAAAGAGTATCATTAACGGTTCTATCAACTGAGTGGTTACTTTAAGATTATAATCCAACTCTTTTTCGTAATTTCGGGCAATATTCAAAAGAGCATTATCTAAATTGCCGCTTTCCTCGCCTACTGAAATCATGCCGGCAACATCAGGAGGTAAAAAATCTCTTATACCATAACTTAACGAAGCTCCTTCTTTTAAATCTATTTTTAATTTTTCGATACCTACTTTATATCTACTGATAGAGACCACTGACTTGGTTAAATCAAGCGCCTCGACCAAAGATACCCCTGATTTTACAAGCAGCCCTAAGCTTCTCGAAAATAAAATTATCTCTCTTTGAATCCATATTTTACTAATTATTGGAATTTTAAGCTTAAACTCATCCCATAATAATTTTCCTTCTCCCGATTTAGTATATTTTTTAAACACTACATACTCTGCGATTCCTAATATAGCAAATAGCCACCAGAATTTTGCAAAAATACCACTGATTGCTACAACAATTCTTGTAATTAAAGGGAGTGCTTGACCTAAATCTTGGAAAATTCCGGAAATCTTAGGTATCACAAAAGAAAGCAGAAAGAAAACTGTGAGAATCCCCATCGTAAAAACCAGCGCAGGATAAAACATTGCCGATTTTACTTTATTTTTTAAATCCAGCTCTTTATCAAAGATATTGGCTGCTTCATTTAAAACTGAATCGATATTGCCTCCCGCTTCACCGGCCGCTACTAATGCAGAGAGAATAGGAGGAAATACTCCTAAGCTATCAATAGACTCAGAGAAACTGGCCCCGTCTCTTATTCTTAAAACCAGATCAGCTATTATTTTCCCCAGAGGCTTGTTGGCAAACTGATTCTCCAGCAAACCTAGAGCTCTTAAAATCGGCACACCTGATGAAACTAGCTCTGAAAGCCTTACTGTAAACCACGCTACATCTTTTATCTTCGGTTTTCTTCTGATTAAAAACGCACCTGCTGCTTCTTCTGCTGCATGCAAAGAAAGTATGTAAAAACCTTTTTTGGTAAGCTCTTCGATCGCCTGATGCTGTGAATCAGCATTCAGCTTATCTTCTATTAATTCTCCGCTTTGATTGCGCGCCTTGTAATGAAAAGTTTTCATCCTTAGTACATCTCTTCCCTTGAAACCACCCGCAAAATTTCATCAACTGTAGTCATGCCCTGTTTAATCTTCTGCCAACCTTCCATTTTTAAAGTCCGCATACCGGATTTAACAGCCTGCTCTTTGATTTTACTTGCCGAACTTTTCTTTGCAATTAAATCTTTTATCTCAGGACTAACCAATAGAAACTCATAAATAGCTGTTCTGCCTCTATATTTGGTATATTTACATTCTTCACATCCCTTGGCATCATATATATCAATATCTTCTTTCTCTCCAAATGCTTTTAATATCTTATCAGCCGCTTTAACTTTAAATTTACACTTCGGACATAAAACTCTGACCAATCTCTGAGCGATAAAACATTCCACGGTTGAAGCAATTAAATACGGTTCAATGCCCATATCCAAAAGGCGGGTTACACCGCTTGCCGCATCATTAGTATGGATAGTCGAAAAAACAAGATGCCCTGTTAAGGATGCTCTGATTGCAATCTCTGCGGTTTCAACATCTCTTACCTCTCCAATCAAGATAATATCCGGGTCATGCCTTAAAATCGACCGTAATCCATAAGCAAAAGAGAGCCCAATTTTAGGATAGACCTGAATTTGAGTAATACCCTTAATTCTATATTCAATAGGATCTTCAACTGTAATAATCTTCCTGTCTTGGGTATTAAGATTTTGCAGACAGGAATAAAGAGTGGTAGTTTTCCCGCTTCCTGTCGGTCCGGTAACAAAAATCACGCCATTGGGTTTCTTTAGAACCTGCTCCAGCAGTAAGGAGTTTTCTTCTAACAATCCTAAATCTTTAAAATTAAAGAGCATCGTTTTAGATAATATCCTTAAATCTATGCTCTCGCCTTCAGGAGTAGGAAGAGTTGAAACTCTCAAATCATATTCCTCTTCACCCAGTTTAAAGAGAATCTTTCCATCCTGAGGAAGCCTTCTTTCTGCAATATTTAAATTAGCCATTATTTTTATGCGGGACGTAATTGAATTCTGAAACTGCTTAGCCCCCTGAGGAAGAGGCGTCTTATGCAAGATGCCATCTATCCTATAACGAATTGTTAGTTCGTCTTCAAACGGCTCGATATGGATATCGGTAGCCCTATCTTTTACTGCCTGCGTTAAAACCTGATTTACAAAATTTATAATTGAAGATTCCTCAACCCCCTGATCTTCTTTCTTTTCCTCCTTAACTTCTTCCTTATCCTCTAATCCTTCAACTGTCCCGGCTCCAAGACCGTAATTTTTGCTAATTGCATCAATAATGCTTTTTTCATATGCAATGTAAGCCTTAACATCTACGTTTAAAAGCATTCTGATATCATCCAAAACCTGAACATTTAGGGGGTCGGATACTACAATTCCCAGCAAATTATTTTTGAAACTTACTGGCATAATTTTATAATGCAGGGCAAAGCGGGCAGAAACTTTTTCTAAAGCTTCAGGGTCAATAGAAGCGGTCCTTAAGTTTATAAAGCTTATGCCTAACTGTTCGCCCAGAATACTGAACACATCTTCTTCCAGCGCAAACTTTAATTTAACAATAGTAGCTGCTAAAAACTCGCCTGTCCTTTTATGCTCAGTGAGAGCTTTTTCCAAATCCTCACTTGTTATAATTCCTGCATTAAGAAGCAGCAGTCCTATAAAATTTCCTTCTCTTTCCTGCATATTGTTATCTTATATGAGAGAACCTGTAAAGTAAAATACGAAATTAGTATAAAACTATTAGAATATACCCTAGGAAGAAAAACAATACTGCCGTAACTATCTTTATTTTACCCAAATTATGCTTCAGAAACCGCTCAAACTGACCTGAACTTACCCCTAATAGTCCCAATATAAATATTGCAATCAACGGGATAATAAACATTAAGTTATACACAAAAAGATAACTTAACGCTTTTATTTTCATAACACCGGGAAGTTGAGCCAGAAATGCAATTGTTGGAAAATATACCTGCCCCGTACAGACAGATTCTAAAATTGAAACTACAAACCCTACGCTCAACGCAATGACTACAAGCCTTATAATCCCCTGCGATTTTGCATCTTGCCCTCGATATCCTTCACCTATAATTTTTTTAATCAAAAATTTTATCCTACCGGGTAATTGAAGTATCAAATTTTTAGGTGTTTTTTTAATCTTATAAATCAGATAATCATATAAATTCAGTCCGGCAAGAAAAAAGACAATTCCAATAATAATATAGCGAAAAATACCAAATATTGTTCTATAAAATGCAAGCCTGTAAAATGCAGCAAACAATCCCAGTCCAATTAATAAATAGGTTAAAAATACAGCAAATATAAATGCACCGCCTATATAAAACATCTCTTTTTTCCTATACCCCGTTATGACAAGGAAAGAGACGAAAAAAATGATCACGGTAAAAGCGCAGGGATTTACCCCATCTAAAAGACCAGCGCCAATAACAACAGGCAAGGTGAACTTAGAAATTTTTGAGACAAATATATTCTCTTCTTGATCCTTAGAAGAAGATAACAGTTCCTCCTGAATTAATAAATCCATATTTTGCTTTATATCGTCGGCTCCTTGCAAGAGATTATCTGCAATAAATATCTTGGGGGTAAAATAATTTTCTTTCTCTGAAATTTGCTTTTGCATTTGAAACATCAAATCGAAACTTTTCTTTTCTCTAATATTATATTTAACTATTTTCACCCGGTCATTATACCTCTTTTCTATGAGCGGCAAAAAGCTCTCCCAAATGTACTCTGCATCCTTATTCTTTTGAATATAATCAAAATTATAAAAATAATCTATTTTTACAGGTTCAGAAGTATCGTTAAAAATCTGCGTACCGCTAAATAAAGTATTTAAAATTTCCACTTCTAAACCGCTCTCTATATCACGTTTGCCAGTTAAAACTTCTCCTCCAAGAAGTATTTTTGGAACACCTGGTCTATCAATATCAAAATATTTTTCCATTCTGAGCAAAAATTTATACTTTCGGGGTTGGCTGGTATCAAATTCAACTATATCCAGTAAATTGCCGTATTTTTCCATTATTGGAGGTAAGATCTTATCTTCTACGATCCCGCAGAAATGGCAGGAGGGCGAAGAAAAAAAATCCAGAATTATTTTTCTATCTGTTTTTAAATTTCCAAACTTCTGCTTTATCTCAGGTAATTTTAACAATTGCTTAAAATTAGATACCAGATATTGATTTTCCCATAAAATTAGAGGAAGTTTTTTAACACTCAATTCTTTATACAATTCAGATTTAAAAAATATACCCTGCTTATGAAAATTTACTTTGATTCCTGAATCAGATAACGCTTTTATAAATGAACTGTTTCTAAATTTATTTAGCTCCTTCCTTCCGGTTATAATGTCAACCTGATTTTCCTCCTTTTTACGGTTTAAGTAATAAGCAGGAGAAGTCTCTAGAACACGCTCCTTGGGCATAATAAAACCTTCGCTTTTTTCCTCCCAACCAAGCTTTTTTCTTAAAACTCTTTGCAGGTCTAAATTATTGCTTTTTTTAATCAGAACAAAAGGAAGGTAATCAACTTTAAATCTTTCTATATATTCTTCCGCTGCAGAAGAGTCAACAGGCATGAACGAACCCTGAAGCCTGAAGTTTTCTTCAAGTGAAGTAAGAATATTTTGAGATGATTCATGATCACCTAAATTAATAATTTTATACTCTATGAGCGGATGAGTTTTTTCATGAACTTTTACCCTTTCCTGCTCTAGGATTTCCATAATTTCATCTAAACCGGACACTATAGAGGTATTCTCCCAGAGGAATGTCGGAGAAGCACTAACGCCAAACTCCTGGGCAACCTTTATATTTTCCTTAAGTAATCTCTCGCCTCTCTCTCTTAAGTTATTTATTTTCTTATAAGACAGTCCTACCTTCTCCAGCGCTTCAAAGCAGCTCATCTCCTCCGTTAAAAGAAGATAATCGTATAACTTTTGAGGCCAATATTTTTGAATTAAAAGCTGATGAATATCTTCCTCTATTTCATCCAGACCGCGCATGGAGGTAATTACACCCTCCTCTATCTCTGCAATAAAATACAACTTTAAATCTAGAGGCAGATTATTCTCTTTTATAAATTTGGCAATCTGCCGCTGCGCCCTCTGACCATAAGAACACATACTCATAACAAATATCCCCAGCTGCCCGGGAATCCGCTTACGGCCTAAAAGTGAATCTGTTTCTTTATCGACTTTTACCTTTTTCTGCTCTAAGATTTTGATAATTTTATTTAAGCCTGATATTAAATATACATTCTCCCAGAGGAATGTCGGAGAAGCACGAATATCAAGCTTCTGGGCAACCTTCATGTTTTCTTTAAGTAATTTTTCGCCTTTATCTCTTAAGTTACTTATTTCCTTATAAGACAGCCCTGCCTTACCCAGCGCTTCAAAGCAGCTCATCTCCTCCGTTAAAAGAAGATAATTGGATAATTTCTGAGGCCAGTACTCTTCAATTAAAAGCTGATGAATATCTTCCTCTATTTCGTTCGGCCCGCGCATAGAGGTAATCTGGCCGTTCTTCATATTAACTATAAAATAAGATTTTAACTCCACCGGCAAGTCATTTTCTTCTATAAATCTGGTAATTTTCCACTGTGCCTTCTGGCCGTAAGGACAGAGGCTCATAGCGAATATGCCCAGCTGACTAGGAGCAGGCTCACGATTTAGGAGATGAACAGTTGTTACGTAGTGTAATCTGGAGGGTGAAAAAATAGAATAGTCGCCTTCCTGAATTATTAAGCGTTTCTTTTTTAAAAGTTCCTCATCAGAACTGTCGAGCTTATCCTTATCATAAATAATAACCGGAAGGTAAGAGAGTTGGAGCTCTTTTAAAAGATCTCTTATTTTAGAATCTTCATGATGATAATAAACATGATTAAAATCAGGTAAATATCTCTTTAACCCTTTAACAAAATCCTGGGACATCTCTTTATCTTCCCCGATTATTGTAAGAGATATTTCGGCTGAGGAAACACTAGGCTTAAACAAAAAGACTGAGAGAAATAAAAAAGTTTTAAAAAAATACCATTTTACATTTTTCATATTGGATTATTGTATACAATGGAAGACAAAATTTAAAGATAAAAGATTTTGAATTTTAAAAAATAAGTACTCTTACTATTTACAAGCTTGCCTATAAAACTAAAACCTACCCCGTATATAAAAAACCCCGATGTAACTATCGGGGCTTTCTTTTCAAACATTTCCGGTTTTATGTCATTCTGTAAATTCTGAAGCTAAGAAGGTTATAATCTTTTCTCCTCCTTCTACAAATGTTACAACTTGCCCGCTAAAAGAAATTGTTTGATATGAAGTTTTTCGTCGAGTATGATACGCAGAATTCGCAGCAGGCTTCCACTGTGCCTCTACATTAACCCTTATTCTTACACCGTCTGGATATCTTGAACCATCTGTTGAAGCTCCTAATCTACACTGATAAATTCCTCCTTGATTAAACATTTCTTGGGCCGCACCATAACGCCAACCATTTTCACCTGTAATCCAGTATTTCTGAGCATCGACAGAAATAGTGTAATCAATGCCAATGGCAGTACAATCACTCTCTTCTACCCCACAAAGTGTTCCATCTTTTATGTTTACTAGTATCGGACCGACCCTCTCAACTCTCATATTCACCACATCTATATCTATATCTTTTGGTAGAACTTCAATAGTTTTTGACATATTATCTTCACCACCGTGGTTATCAGTCACTGTTAAAGTAACTTCATAACTCCCAGATGCAGCATATGAATGTCCTATGAATTTTCCTCCTTCTATTATATCACCATCTCCAAAATCCCAGCTATACTTATCAATACTACCACCATGTGTATCATGTGCTGAAGCTTGAAAATTTATCGTATTCTCTGCTACTAAATCCGGCTGAGAAGAGAAAGGATTAACGGCGATTATGTCTATTACAGGAGCAGCGTTAACTGTAATGGTTATTTCTTCTGAAGCTGTAAGATTACCGCTATCTGTTACTGTAATTGTTGCGGAATGATCTCCTACATCGCCAATAGCCGATGTCCAGCTGAATTCACCGCTATCCGAAATTAACGCAGATGGTAAACCAGTTACTGAATAACTCAAGGTAGCCACATCTTCATCGCTTGCTGTGACAGTAAAGATCAA